>JAFDTY010000106.1 GCA_019594055.1 Candidatus Haladaptatiplasma halalkaliphilum
ACATAAGAGGATATATGAATGTGGGGACTGTGGTAGTGAAATAGATAGAGATGAAAACTCTTCCATAAACATAATGTCACGCTACCTATCCCAGAATGGCTTGTGGACAGCCTATCAACATTTTGTTGAAAATCTACGACAAACAGGCATTGCCATACAAGAACAGGCATTGTACTCGTAGGAAGCAACGTCACTTGGGGCGGTGTAGTTCACAAGAGCTCTTTCCAGTTCTTCGCTTATTGAACCACCTACGAATTTCGGCCCTGCATCAAGCAGCTTATCTATGGATCCAAGCCCTATTTCTTTGGTGAATATCAACCCGATCCCCCTTGGAAATTCTTCATCCGGGTCCACCACCTGCGCACTTCCGAAAAAGCTTGCTAACGGTATATTGTCTATGGTTTTTCCATCTTCGTGCATATGTGAAAATGCATCAACATGGGTTCCGGTATGAGTACCTAACCTTAGCTCTCTTAGTTCCCATGCTTTGTCCTCCATGGTATGTACTATATCTATCTCTACTTTCGGATCACCGGGGTATTCTTGCATACCGGTTTCGATACTTTTACTCAGGTCGATTATCTTCATCTTGAATCCTTCCCGTATATATTGTGGCCCATGCTTTTTGATCCCGGGATGATAGGTTTTGGGAAATGGTAACATTTAGCTACTATATTACACAAATACCTAAAATTTTTCTGTTCGTCCAAAGAACTTCGCCGACAAAAACGATTTATATCTCACCCCGATTACTCATTGGATAACATGAGCGAACGTATCATAGTGATAGGCAGCGGCCCAGGGGGATACAAGAGCGCGGCATCGGGTGCGAAAAATGGATATGATGTAACTCTCATCGAAAAGAGTGACATAGGCGGAGTTTGTACCAACACCGGCTGCATACCTTCCAAGGCGTTATTATCTGCTGCTGAATTAGTGGATTCGATAAAGGGAGCCGGTCGTAAAGGTGTCGACGTAACACTGAATTCCATCGATTTCTCAAAGGTGATGAAGAACAAGGAGCGAGCGGTGAAGATATCCAGGAAGGGCGTGGAGAAGGAACTGAGTGAAAGCGGAGTGAATATTATTCAAGGTGAAGCAAAAGTAAATAAAAACAAAGAAGTGGAAGTCAACGGAGAAACACTCGTGGCAGAGAATATCATTATCGCCACTGGTTCTGAGCCCATCGTGCTTCCCTTCTTGGATGTGGACGAAGAGAACATCCTGACCAACAAAGGCGCTCTTACTCTGGATAATATACCCGATTCCATGCTGGTAATAGGCGGTGGCTACATAGGAGTCGAGATGGCCTTTTTCTACTCGTCCATGGGTACTTCCGTTACCGTCGTTGAATTGCTCGATAGCTTACTACCGGGGATGGACGGTTCCCTGGGTGAAGAAGCCGAGAGCATGTTGAAACGAAAAGGCGTTAAGGTGATAACGGGTGCCAAGGTATCTTCCGTAAAGGGCAAAAAACCTTTCAAAGCACTGATAGAAGGTAAGAATAGCGAGGAACTCGAGTTCGAAAAAATACTATGCTCAGTGGGTAGAAAACCCTCGCCACCGGAGATGGATCTGGATATAATCTCTGACAAGGGGTTCGTGATCACCGATGATTTTATGCGGACTCCTGTGGACGGTATTTACGCGATCGGCGATGTTACGGGCAAGGGTATGCTGGCACATACGGCGTACAAACAGGCTGATATCGTGATAGATACAATACGGGGTAAATATACCAAAGGGTTCTCCCATCATCTCATACCTGCCGGTGTGTTCACCCACCCGGAGATAGCCAGTGTAGGTCTTTCGGAGGAAGATGCAAAGAACGCTTACAATGATGTGCGGACATCATCGTTTCCCGTATCCGCCCTAGGCAGGGGGAACGCTACCGGAGAGAGAACGGGATTTGCCAAGATAGTATGTGCGGACGATCGCGTGATAGGCATGCATCTTGTCTGTCCAGGGGCTACGGATATTATCATGGAAGGCACTGTAGCCATGCAGAAAGGCTTGAAACCCGAGGATATGGCAGATATGATCCATCCCCATCCCACATATTCGGAGGCTATCAAAGAGGCGGCTGAGAGGTTGTAGTAATCCTCAGTAACCTTTCTGAAGATCACCTATGGTGAGAAATACTTTGGGAATCCATAGATTCAGTATTTTGTAAACAAGTATATATACAAAATGGTTTTCATGGGTATGTAGGTTTAGTAATGAACGAAAAGGACATATGCCTCGTGGAACACATAATGGCAAAAATAAGGGAACATCGGAATTCCTCATTACTGGTTTTCAACACCACCTTTACTCAGATAGGTAAAACAAATTTGCTTTTATTGAAAGGTCTACTCGATATAGATGGTGAAAGTGGCTTTTTCGTTGTACTGGATCGACCTCACCAATACATGTCATATCTACTTCATATGCACATGGTGAATCAGGAAAACATATGGTACATAGATGGTGTAACCCATACATCCGGTACAAAAAAAGAGGAAAGTGATCACGTTAACTTTCTCGAAGGCCCCTTCCACATCGACAATCTTTTTGATAAAATAGGGTTCGACAGCATGTTCGCCCAGAAGGGATTCCCGCCATCGGAGACCATAGATTTCTTTCTAATAGACAACATAGCTACCATGCTAAATTACAACGATATTGATGTTGTGGAAAGATTTGTACTTTCATTCCATGGCTTTATAAAGACCAACCCACACATGATGGGTGGTGTAACCATAGACAAGGAATCTAACCCGGAATTGAGTGATATATTGGACAAGAATTCGGATCATCTGATAGATATCGAAGAATTGAAAAAGGAAGTGATGAAATGAGTAACGGATTGAGACGAATTACGAGCGGAATAAACGGTTTGGACGAGATGATAGAGGGCGGCATACCTTTTCCGTCCGTGGTCCTCGTGGCCGGCAGCGCGGGAACGGGTAAAACGACACTGGCT
>JAFDTY010000065.1 GCA_019594055.1 Candidatus Haladaptatiplasma halalkaliphilum
GCACAGCCCGATTACCACTACGGTATAGTCAACTTTGCCATAGGCTTCGCAGGGCTGTTCTCCTTCGTGGGTGGCATGTTCCACAGCGCCCACGTCAAGCGGATATCGGAGGGGCAGGACGAAGGCACCTGCATGGGCACCTACATATCACTCACCACCGTCAGCGTCGCCGTGATGCTGGGGCTGGCCTTCGGTGGAATAATGATATGGAAGCACGTATTAGGCAGAGGATTCGAGTCGCCGATCCACGAAACAGTGCTTTACATAATGTTGACCGTCGCCGCACTAAAACTGATCGGCAGCATCGGAATGAGGACGTTCCAGGGTAAAACGGAGGTCGCCAAGATGGAGATGATCCGTTTCATGGACTACAATATCCCATTTGTTTTCGTCATCTTGATATCCGTGACCGGAGGTCAAGCCGTTGAGCTGGCCTATACGTACCTTACGGGTGCGTTATTGATGGCCATGGCCACAGTGTATTTCTTCAGACCGGTGCCCATCAAGAGGCCCAGTTTGGAGATGGCAAAAAGCTACTGGCATTTCGGCCTTCCGTCACTTTTCACATCATTCGGAGCCCTCCTGGGGAAGAAATTGGATATAGTGATGATACAGATGTTCTGGAGTTCGGTGAACGTGGGATACTATGCGGTGAGTCTCAGATTCTCGGCCCTCCTGGTGGGGGTATCTTCCGCGGTGGTCACCATCATCTTCCCAACCATCTCGGACTATCACGCGAATTCCGATTGGACGGGCATAAGGAAGGTGGTTTCACTATCATCCAGATACCTGAGTATCGTTGCAACACCGATAGTAATCTTTCTTGTGATATTCCCCGAACAGACCATCGTGATACTGCTGAGTAAACATTTCGTACCCGCCGTGCCGGTGGTACGCATAATGGCGCTCAACGCCTTCTTGCTGGTCATCTCGGGCCCCATGCTCACTGTATTCAACGGGATAAACAAACCCCGATTGGGAGCCATGCTGGTGATAACCTGCAACATTGTGAATTTCGGCCTCAACCTGTTACTGATACCTTCTTCCCTCTTTGGTGTTTCCCTTGCAGGTTTGGGAGAAGTCGGAGCGGCCACAGCCACCCTTGCATCATCGATCATGTTACTCCTGCTGGTGATGGTGTATTCAAGAAGGGAGGCCGGCACCACTTTATACCCAAAGATCCCACTGCATATCGTATCCGGTATCGCCACTGCAGTGATACTGCTGTTCCTGGAAAATAACATTTTGGGGATAACCCGTTTCTACCATCTTGCCGTCTACAGCACGGCCTTCCTCGGTGTGTACACACTTATACTATATGCCCTGGGAGAATTTACCAGAAAAGACTGGGATTACATCATCGCCTCAGTACATCCCAGGGAGATGTACCACTATATACGTGAAGAGGTGAAGAAACCCTAGTTCATCTAGTTGCCATTATGGCGATATACGAACTTCTGGAGAAAAGACAGGGGTATCCTTTCAGCAGGTGTTCGTCGAACCCGTGCATCAATCTGGTAACACCCCTGAAAGACGGTTTCAGGGGTCCCGGTAATCTGGAGATAACATGTGGTAAAAGATAGGTTGTCAGATAGAACGGTTTTACTCCCACCACGTCAAAATATCTTTTCACTGCCCCCAGGAGCATCTCCGGCTCCAGGGGTTTTTCATCCTCGTCGTGTATGTCAGTGGTGAAAAATTTGCCCGCTAACGAACTCAATATATTGCCGGAGAGAGGTTCCTGGATCACCACGTATCCACCCTTCCTGGTTACCCGCCGTACTTCACCCATCACCGTATCCAGATCATGGGGTACGTGGTGGAGGACGGCCTTGGCCAGTACCAGGTCAAATTCATCACGGTCAAAGGGCAGTTTGCGGATGTCACCCTTCACATAGTGAACATCGGTGAACCGCCTTTTGGGCTCGATATCGATGCAGATCGGATGGCGGTAACCCGTTCGTCGGCACAGGCTTCCCGACTGCCCGCCAAGGTCAAGTACCGTATCTCCGTCGGAAAGTTCCGCGGCCTTTTCCACGAACTGAAAAAGCCCCTGCAACAGGTAACTGCTGGCTTCCCGGTCCCAATTCCATTCCAAAACTCTCTTATCCATGATACACGGCTCGAAAAATTCTGCTACCATTAATATCTTTCCACCCGTAGAGCACCGTTTTTCTGCATCACAAGGTTTTCAACGAGAGTATCCGTTCATCCACACGCCTTACCAGTGTGTGATTGTATGGGGTGAAATATCTATTCCAAAAGGCGCTTCCCAGGGGGTTCAAGGACTCGAAATCCACCCCGCATAGTGTGTAGCCGGTATCCATAAGCCAGCACTCCACGGTCTCCAGCAATCTTCGTGCTACACCCGTATTCCTGTGTTCGCTCTTTACGTATGCGGCGGTTATGTTCATCACCCCCTCGTATTCGGAAACAAAGGACTCCGCCGAAGGCTGGATCCTGACATACCCAACGGGTTCTCCGTCTTCATATGCTATCCATATGTGCCTGTTTTCTTTTTCCAGCCAGTTCCTCAGGTCAAGAACGGGGTCTTCACGGGGGTTCGGCATGAACATGGGTGAGCCCCGGTAGAAAAGGTTATGCTCTTCGTGTAGCTCTGCCAATGCCGGTAGGTCGTCAAGAACCTTTCTTATGTTTGCGGACATGTTTACATCCGCAGGAGACACCTCCTTGATGGAATCCACACAACGGAGACCGAAGCCAAACCAAAAAAAGGTGTCGACCAATTCCCCGTCGTGGGTAAAAAGGGTAACGGCATGGGTTATCAACCCGTCCTCCACCCATTTACGGGCGGCCCGTCCGTACAACTCACCGTAAATATCCCTTTTGTTGTCCACCTTGGCACCGTGACCGTATACGGGACAATATATTCCGTCGTACCTTCCGAATAGTTCACTATTCTTGTACCCCACCATGAACCCGAGCAAAACGTCCTCGTCGGCGAGCATGACACCCGAACCCCCTTGGAGTAGCTTTTCCAGATACCGTCGTAATTTTTCCACAAAAGCATCCACGGGCGGGAGGCATGGAACGGCCTTTCTTTCTTCCCGGTAGTTCCCGATCACCATCTCCAGGGCCTGATCCAGGTATTTCACATCCGGGTCGTGGTAATTCGATATCATAAACTCGCATCCAGTTTTTTCTATTCGTTTCAAGAAGCCACTCCAAACAGGACGAACGGATATCGTTCGTCCTTTCTTTTCCAGGTCCTCTCTCGTACTCCAGATGAGTATGGTTCCTTCTGTTGATCCGTAGCGTTCAAGAGCTTCGAGCAAGCCAGCCATCTCTCTATCCCCGCTCTTCTCGTGATCCGCAGTTATCTGTATGGCGGTTGTTATTTATATACGTTTGGTCTGCCAAACCACAATTTTCACTCTTTTTGTGGTCTGATAAACCGAATACACGATCATTCAGGTAGATTCACACAAACACACACGATACCCGAAAAACCTTAAGTATCCCCTCCTTCATTCCACACGGGGTAACCAATATGCCATACGAGGTTGAGTACGTGGACGTGGAGAAGGCTCTGGGTAAGATAGGCAGAGGAGAACGTGTGTTCGTGGGCTCTGGTGCCGCGGAACCCCAGTACCTGGTGAAGAATTTGGCCGAATTGGCAGGACAGTTCTACGATACCGAGATATTCCACATACAGACACTGGGTGTAGCCCCCTATACCGAAGATAAATACAGGGACCGTTTCAGGCACAATGCATTCTTCGTTGACGATAATACAAGAGACGCTGTGGCAAAGGGAACTGCCGATTACACGCCTATCTTCATGAAGGACATACCCAAACTGTTCAAAACAGGCAGAGTTCCCCTGGATGTATCCCTTATCCAGGTTTCACCGCCGGACGAGCACGGCTGGGTGAGTCTCGGAGTGGCCGTTGACATAATCAAGGCGGCGGTGGAGAATTCGAAGATGGTGATAGCACAGGTCAACCCCAGGATGCCCCGTGTACACGGGGATACTTTTCTCAACGTTAAGGACATCGATCACCTGGTTCACAAGGAGGAAGAATTATTGGAATTCGAACCCGTTAGCACCGGCGAAACCGCAAAACAGATCGCCAAACACGTATCCACACTCATAGAGGACGGGGCAACACTGCAGATCGGATACGGGAACATACCCAATGCCATAATGGAGTTTCTGGATGAAAAGGAAGACCTGGGCATACACACCGAGATGTTATCCGAAGATTTGGCCAACCTCATAGAGAAGGGAGTGGTAACCAACCGTAAGAAGACCATAAACCCCGGTAAAAGCGTAGCTTCTTTCCTCATGGGTACCAGGAAACTCTATGACTTCGTGGATGACAATCCGGGCATAGAGTTAAGGCCCACGGATTACACAAACAACCCCTTCACCATCGCACAGAACAGCAAGATGACCGCAATCAACACCGCACTGCAGGTTGACCTTACCGGTCAGGTTTGCGCCGATTCCCTGGGTTACAGCTTCTACAGTGGTATCGGCGGCCATGCGGACTTCATGCGAGGAGCCACCTACGCAAATGACGGTAAATCCATAATCGCTCTTTCATCGACAGCACAGAACGGAGAGATATCCAAGATAGTTTCCCACCTGAACGAAGGGGCAGGTGTGGTTACCACCAGAGGGGACGTCCAGTACGTTGTAACCGAGTACGGGATAGCCTACCTCCACGGCAAGAACATACGTGAACGTGCCATGGAGCTCATCAACATCGCACACCCCAAGTTCCGAGAACAGCTACTGAAAGAAGCAAAGGAACGAAATTTGGTGTTCAGGGACCAGATACTGGTCATCGGGGAGGAAGGCAGATATCCCGAGGAACTGGAGGTCATAAGGCAGATAAACGGTAAGGAATATCTGTTCAGACCCATGAAACCTACAGACGAGGAACTTCTCAAGGATTTATTCTACGCACTCTCCGAGGAGAGTCGTTACCGAAGGTTCATGAGTCCCAGGAAGGACATGCCCCACGAGAGAAGGCAGGACTTCGTGCAGATAAATTACAAGAAGGAGATGGCGATCGTGGTCATCGACCCCGAGATAGAAGGGCCGAACAGGATGGTCGGAGAAGCGGATTATCGGATAAAGGAAGGGCAAAACGTGGCGGAGGTTTCCATCATGGTAAGGGACGAATATCAGGGGCTGGGTATAGGCACATTACTGCTGGAATACCTTACCACCATCGCAAAGAACAGAGGTCTTTACGGATTCACCGCTGAGGTATTAGCCGATAACAAGAAGATGCTCAGGGTATTCGAGAAGCAGGGGTACGACATCGACAAGAAAAGGATGTTCGGCGAGTACGAGCTGAGGATGAGGTTCGTATAGTAATCTTTATTACGCCATGGTTGATACATTTCCATGCAAGCAGTAATTCTTTCCGGAGGATTCGGGACAAGGATGAGACCGTTGACCTATACCACGCCAAAACCCCTCCTGCCCATAATGAACAAGCCCCTGATACGCCATGTGCTGGACTCCCTGCCCGGCGAGGTGGATGAAGTGATAATCGCCGCCAACTACAAGATAGATATGCTCAGGGAGTATTTTCAGGAAAGTGACCTTGATAAGAAGGTAATGGTGGTGGACGAACCGGAACCCCTGGGAACCGGAGGCGCGGTCAAGAACGTTGAGGAGTACCTGAAGGATACCTTCTTCGTGATCAACGCGGATATAATCTCGAGTATAGACCTGGGGGCTTTCCTGGAGTTCTACCGTACCAAGGATGCCGTTGCCGCCATATCGGCCTGGGAGGTCAAGGACCCTCAGGAATTCGGTATATTCGCCCTGGATGACCATTCGAGGATACTCAAATTCCAGGAAAAACCGGAGCCCTGGGAGGCTTTTTCCAACACGGTAAACGCCGGCCACTACATACTGGAACCCCAGGTCCTGGAGCTCATACCCCAAGGTAAAAAAGTATCCCTGGAGCGCGAGATATTTCCTGAACTGGTACCCAAGGGATTCTACGGCTTCGACTTCAAGGGTTACTGGGTCGATTGCGGTAGACCGTCAAGCTTCCTGAAGGCAAACAGCATACTCCTGGACGAATATTTCAAGGAACACGCTGTCAAGTACGTGCTGGGCCAGCGGAGTTACGTAGACGGTGAGCCCGGTGAACATGTGTCCGTGGGCATGGACTGCACCATAGAGGAGTCGGAGATAACTAACTCCATAATATTCGACGGTGTGGAGATAAACAGGGGATGCGTGGTGAAGAACAGCATAATCGGGTACGATGTGATCATGGAGGAAAACGTGAGTGTGGTGGACACCTTGATAGGGGATGACCTCTACCTGGAGAAGGGAAAGGAATACGTACAAAAGGTCCTGGGTGGCGAACAATGAGCCGGCTCTTCGGCACCAACGGGGTCAGAGGCGTGGTCAACCGGGACATGAACGTAGACCTTGCCGTGGGACTGGGAAAGGCCATAGGCACCTGGCTCCGGGGAGGTAGAGTCGCCATGGGAACGGATACCAGATTATCCAATCATATGTTGAAAAGCGGGGTGGCATCCGGGCTCATGGCCACAGGGTGCGACGTGGTGGACCTGGGAGAGGTGCCGACACCTGCATTGCAGCTGTACACACGTGACAGGGTCGACCTGGGTATCGGTATAACCGCCTCCCATAACCCGCCGCAGTTCAACGGCATCAAATGCGTTGATGGCGATGGTACCGAGCTTGTCAGACGGAAGGAGGAGCAGATAGAGGAAGTTTACGGTTCAAAAGGATTCGAACTTGTGGGATGGAAGGAGGTCGGCCGGTTGTATACGGACGACTGCATAGCCGGGTACAACTCGGCGGTAAAATCCATGGTCGACCGGGATATCATACATGAGGCAAGCCTGAAGGTGGTGGTGGACTGTGCCAACGGGGTGGGGACATACAGCACCCCCGGTATACTCAGTGACCTCGGCTGTCATGTGATAACGCTCAACGCCCAGCCCGACGGTACATTCCCGGGCCATGAGAGCGAGCCCACCGAGGACAATCTCCGGGACCTGATATCCGTGGTCAAGGATACCGGGGCGGACCTGGGTATCGCCAATGACGGTGACGCCGACAGGGCCATATTCGTCGATGACAGGGGCAGATTCCTTCATGGTGACAGAACACTCACCCTTGTGGCAAAGAACGAGGTGGAAAGGCGGGGTGGGGGCATCGTGGTCACCCCTGTGAGTTCTTCAAGCAGTGTCAAGGACGTTGTGGAGGAAGCTGGCGGGAAACTGGTATACACCGCTGTGGGCTCGCCCATAGTGGCAAGGGAGATGATACGGTTGGATGCCATATTCGGTGGTGAGGAGAACGGCGGACTGATATTTTCGGAGCACCAGTACTGCAGGGATGCGGGTTTGACGGCTGCCAGGATAGTGGAACTGGTGGCCCGGAAAGGTCCCTTATCAGGCCTGGTGGACGCCCTGCCCCGATACGCACTGGACAAGAGGGGGCTCCAATGCCCTCACGGGATGAAGGAAAGGCTCATGGACGGGTTGAAGTCATATTACGCCGGAGAGCAATCGGATGACACGGACGGCTTGAAGTTGATCTACCGGGAAGGGTGGGTACTCATAAGACCCTCGGGCACGGAACCCAAGATAAGGATATATTCCGAGGCGAAGGACACGGCTACGGCGGAAAGCCTGGGTACAAAACACGAGAAAGAGGTGTCCGATACCTTGTCGCTACTGGTTGGGTCCGACAGACAAAAAACTTAAATAGTCATAAGTAGCTATTATGAACGTCAGACAAAGTGTCTGACTTGTTCGGCCGGGATAGGATGCGCTTCAGAAGAAAAAAGAAAAAGGAAGATGAAATCGACCCCGTCACAAAACGACTTCTCGAGCAAGGGGTTATTCGGATCAACCCACCAGCGGGTGCTCAACAGGAGACATTGGGCTACAAGATAAAGGAATTCGGCACGGTGACTTACGATTTCTGGAGCGGGGTTAAATACATCATCGTTCTCTATGCATTATTGTTGTGGCTGCCACTGTTCGGTCCCATGCTGGCAGGTTATGTGGGAGGTAGGCGTACCGGCGGACCCAAGAAGGGACTCCTGGCGGCGATAGTGGGGCTGGCGTTGATCATAGTCGTATATTACACCATCACCCACGCCCTTTTCCCTGAGTCCGTATCCGGCGCTCTCACCGTATCCGGTACCATAATAGCAGCGGTATCGAACATCGATTTCATGGCACCCTATGTGAATTTCATGGAGTTATACTGGCAGTCCTTCTTCGCTGCCATAATAGAAGGGTTACCCTTCTCACCCAACAGCTATGTGCTCACTGCCATATTCGCCTACATCGGAGGTATAATATCCGTTGACAAGGAGAGGGAGATATTACGAGCGGAACACAAGGAGAGCCCCAACATAATGATCAATCTGCCATGGATGACCGCCTACCAGCCCACGCCGGTCACCACGGGAGCGGTCAGAACGAACCCGGAGGCGAGAAGGGCGGCGTTCAACTCGAGACGCCGGTTGCAGGACATGAAGAAGGTTCAGTTAACCTCTCAAAAAAAACAGGTAGAAAACAAAAGGGCGAATAAGAATGACGCTCCCAAAGGGCCAAGCTTCTTCGAGTCTCAATTACCAAAAAGACCGGTTAAACATCATTCGACCTCGGATGGAGATGATTGGGAGATACTTTAGTAGCACAATCTTATTTATACCTTGGTCAATGGACCCTAGGCCATGAAGATAATCCATCAGGACAGACGCAAGGGGGTCATAAAGGTAAGGATAGACGATCTGGACGACCTCTGGCACCTGAAGAACATAATCGTTCCCGGAAACATAGTTTCGTCCTTCACTTACCGCAGGGAAGAAGCACAGGCGGACAAGCTCAGGACGGAGAGGGGTGAGAAAAAGCCCATGTGGCTGGACATAGAGGTGGAAAAGGTGGAGTTCCATGACTTCACCGACAGGCTCAGGGTGCTGGGTACCATAGTACAGGGACCCCAGGATATTGGCTCTTACCATACGCTGAACCTCACAACGGGTGACGAACTGACCATCAAAAAGGATGAATGGCTGGATCACGAACTCAAACGATTGAAGGAGGCGGTGGAGGCGGGAGAGAGACCCATGATCACCTTCGTCGCCCTGGAACAAAACGACGCCACCATCGCCATCCTGCGTCAGTACGGCATAAAGGAGATGGCGCACCTGTCACCCAACATGGGGGGTAAGATGTACGACGGCGAGAGGATGAGCACCGAAGAGTTCTTCCGGGAGATCATCAAGGTACTAAAAACCACAACCACTCCGGGTGCACCACTGGTCATCCTCGGCCCCGGGTTCGTCAAGGAGGACTTTTTCGGGTATGCAAAAAGGCATCATCCGGATATGGTGAAACACGTGGAGGTCATACCCACGGGTGTGGGCGGGCTTACGGGGATCCACGAGGTGCTCAAGACGGGCAGGGAGAGATCGACACTGGAAGGACATCGGGTATCCATGGAATCCGGGCTGGTGGAGGAGCTGCTCACGGAGATAAAGAAGGACGGTGCCTATGCCTACGGTCACGATTCCCTGGCCCGAGCTGTGGAGACGGGGGCGGTGGAAAGGTTGCTAATATTGGATACCGAGATAAGGAAGGAGAAGAACGAGGCATTGATGAAGAAGGTGGAAGGGCTGGGTGGAGATGTGGTGGTCATCGGTAGCAGTCACGAGGGTGGAGAGAAATTGAAGGCCCTGGGTGGTCTGGGCGCTTTGCTACGTTACAAGGTAGAGTAAGTTCATTCGTGCATGGCACCGGATCCTATCTTTTCCATCCGGAAGAGCTCCGATACCGATCTACGCGGTATTTTACATCGGCACGGAAGTATCGGTTTCCATGAACTCACGGAGGTAAAAGTTTTAATGCCATGCACTTTATCCTAGCTTATGGTTCGAGACGACCCCTTCCAAAAAGTGTTGAAAGCGGTGAAAAGAGTTAGGGAACCAGGGGACAGGCCCGAGGAGGAAGTGGGTGCCATGGACAGATATTCATGTGACCTCTGTCAGGGGATCAGAGAGCGTGAAGAGATAGTCCAGTGCGGCTTTTGCGGAAGATGGGTATGCAGGAAGAACTGCTGGGAAGGTGATTTCAAGGCGTGCGATAGCTGTTCGGGATTGATTATGCTTGCAAAAACCAGTGCAAAAGAAGAGGAATGATGACATGAGCGGACTAGACGAAGGTATTCGATTGCTTGAATGGGACAGAAGGATGATGAGATTCGTAGCCGAGGAAAAGAACTATACCGGATACATAGTGATAGCATTTTTACTGGGCGTGCTTTTCGGTATGTTCCTCATCAGATACATCATACCCATGGCGGCCGATGCCTTGGTGATCCTATGAAGGTTTTGTTGATACACTCCGACTACCTACGCTATCAGGTCAAGGATAGGACACCTGTGGCGGAGGAGATAGATCATGAACTGAAGGAAGGGGGAATGGAGGAGTGCCTGACGGTATTCGCCGCCGTGGAGAAGGCGGACGAGGGAAGAGAGTCAGATGTGATCACCAGGGGCGTTGAGATAATCGGTGATACCGCCCGTAAGGTGGGTGTAGGCAGGATAATGCTGTATCCCTATGCCCATCTGAGCCCCAGCCTGTCAAATGCGGAGACTGCGGTCAAGGTGCTCAAGGGCATGGAGGACGAACTCAAGGATGATTTTACGGTTAAACGCTCACCCTTCGGATGGTACAAGGCATTCCAGATAAGCTGCAAGGGACACCCCCTGTCGGAGCTGTCAAGGGAGATATTACCTGAAGGTGAAAAGGGAGAGGTCACATCCAAGGCCTTGTTATCCGAAGAGTCAATGGAATCCGGTTGGGCCATACTGGATACTCGGGGCACGCTGCACGAACTTACCGTCAAGGGCGATAAGGTGGAAGGATACGATTTCAAGGACTGCAAGAACCTTTTACCACTGGTGGTGTACGAAGCCGGTGAGAAGAAGAAGGGTAAGATGGAATCACCCCACATAGGATTGATGAGGAAACACGAACTCGTGGACTACGAACCCGGTTCCGACCCGGGTAACCTTAGGTACTACCCCAAGGGACGTATGATGAAGGGACTGCTGGAGGATTACGTGAGCCATGAGGTCAGAAAATACGGTGCCATGGAGATAGAATCACCCATAATGTACGACATGAACCACCCCACCCTGAAAAGTTACCTGCATCGGTTTCCCGCCAGACAGTACACCATAGATACACCGGACAAGGAAGTGTTCCTGAGGTTCGCCGCATGCTTCGGCCAGTTCCTCATGGCCCATGATATGACCATCTCCTACCGTAATCTACCGTTGAGGATATACGAGCTAACCAGGTATTCCTTCAGGGTGGAGCAGAGGGGGGAGTTGACGGGACTCCGAAGGCTGAGAGCATTTACCATGCCGGACTCCCACGCCCTTTGCCGTGATGTGGAAGGTGCCAAGGAGGAGATGCTGGTACGCATGAACCTGGCCATGTCCATAATGGACGGCATAGGCCTGAGTACGCGGGACGACCTGGAGCTTGTGGTGCGCTGTACCAGGGACTTCTTCAACGAGCACAGGGAATTCCTCGCCACCCTGACCGAAAATTACGGTAAACCTGCCCTATTGGAATTGTGGGATGACAGATTCTTTTACTTCGTGATGAAGTACGAGTTCAATTTTGTGGACCTCCTGGACAGGGCGAGTGCCCTGGTCACGGACCAGATAGACATAGAGAACGGCGAGAGGTACGGAATAACCTACGTGAACGAGGACGGGGAGGAACGGAATCCGGTGATACTTCACCTATCCCCGAGCGGTGCCATCGAGCGTGTGATCTTCTCCGTGCTTGAAAAGGCCGCCATGATGGGAAAGAAAGGAAAAAAACCCGCTTTTCCATACTGGCTAGCCCCCACACAACTCAGGTTCATACCCGTTTCCGAAGAACAAACGGGTCATGCGGATGAACTTGCCAACAGTTTCACCGATGTTAGGGCGGACATCGACGATACGGACAGGACCGTGGGACGGAAGATACGGGAGGCGGAAAAGGAATGGATACCTTACATAGTGGTCATAGGTGAAAGAGAGGTTTCGGAAGGCACTCTGGCCGTGAGGATACGGGACACCGGAGAGCAGGTAGACCTCACCGTGGAGGAGTTGAAAAAACGTCTCGAGGATGATCAGGGAAAACAACCCTTCCGGGAGCTACCGCTACCTCGTCATCTGGGTAGGAGACCCGTATTCGTAGGATGATACGGATACCGTATCTACGGGTATTGATAGGGAGGTGACTCTTGCCCGTACATCTGGTGAGTGGGCGGAGGCAGGTACGCGGGGAATACCCTTTTTAACTCGCTCTTGAGGGCATCGTACTTCAGATACCATATGA
>JAFDTY010000083.1 GCA_019594055.1 Candidatus Haladaptatiplasma halalkaliphilum
CGCAAAGTATAAATTGCCCAAAATTTCATAGTATATAAAGCTTGCGAAACATTGATATATCGAACCGTAATATTAGCTATGGTCCTGAGAAAACAACTTATTCTCTTTCGGAACTACTGGGCCCGGAGAAAAAATTAAATTGGTCAATATCTATGCCGTCGGTATTAAGGTGAGAATATGGCCAAAAAGATACTCACGAGCGGGCTCGTCGTTATGCTGGTACTAAGTGGTTTACTGGCGGCTGCCCTTGAAGAGGGGATCAACGTTGGTAATTACGTTTCAGCCGAAACGGATGAAAAGCTGATGCAAACATCCATATCGGATTGGCACGACCTGCACAACATAAGAAACAACCTTGACGGTTATTACGTGCTCACCAACGACCTTACCCCTGACACTGCGGGATATTTGGATTACAACGGCCCAAGAACGGATGGTTGGCTACCGATAGGCGACCATATTGATAGCTTCGCAGGTGTCTTTGATGGCCAGGGATACGAGATAGTCGGTTTGTATATCTACCGCCCAAGTTCCCACTTCATCGGCTTTTTCGGGTTTATTGGAGATGGATGCGAAGTTCGTAACGTCGGTGTGGTTGATGCAAACGTGAGTGGAGACTGGGTGGTTGGCGGGCTTGTGGGGTGGAGTCATTACAGGAGCGTGGTATCGAACTCGTATGCTACTGGAAGAGTGAGCGGAAACATTACGGTAGGTGGTCTCGTGGGATTTAATGACGGTAACATAGAGAACTCGTATGCCACCGTTGGAGTAAATGGGTTTGCCGACGGGATAAACTACTATAATGGCGGCGCTGGTGGACTTGTGGGATATAACAGTGGCACGGTTTCGAACTCCTATGCAACGGGAAGCGTGAGCGGAAACATTACGGTAGGCGGGCTCGTGGGATTTAATGAAGGCACAATAGAGAACTCGTATTCCACTGGAACCGTGAGCGGCTTATCGTCTGTAGGCGGCCTCGTGGGAAGTAACCATGGTGCGGTATCGAACAGTTTTTACAACATCGATTCGGTACTCATAAATGATGGACATCATATCACCATCGGTGGTATTTTCAATGAAGAATATGAGGTTTGGTTAGATAACGGATTTCGTCTCGATATCACGGATCACCGCGAAACCCTTGTACCCGTTGATGATCATTACGAGATAAGCACTGTTGACGGCTTAAGAGACCTTCTTGGTTTTGCCGATCGTCAAGGATATGTTTTCCATCTGGTAGCAGATATAGACTTATCTCTTGAACCGAATTTGTACATACCATATATTGCTGCGGATTTCTATGGTAATAATCATTCTATTTCAAATATCTACGTAAATATGCCATTCGCTTCCAATGTAGGTTTGTTCGGACACGTATTTAATAGTTTAGTAACCGATATACATATAGTGGATGCACATTTGATAGGTGGTGTAAGAGTAGGTGGGCTGGCGGGACAGAACGGTTACGACCGGTACGAGATGAAACCTGGCACGATATCGAACTCGTATGTTACGGGGAACATCACTGGAGACGAGCAAGTAGGAGGGCTAGTGGGATTGAACTCAGGCATGGTAGAGAACTCGTATGTTACGGGGAACATCACTGGAGACGAGCAAGTAGGAGGGCTAGTGGGATTGAACCGAGGCACAGTAGAGAACTCGAGTGCTACGGGTAAAGTGAACGGAAGTTATTCTACAGGCGGGCTCTTGGGGCGGAACAGATATGGCACGGTGTCCAACACCTATGCCACTGGAGAAGTGAGCGGGGACTCGGATGTAGGCGGGCTCGTGGGATGGAACAAACATGGCACGGTGTCGAACTCATACGGGACAGGAGATGTGTACGGAACTCTGGGTGTAGGCAGCCTCGTGGGAAATAACGGGGGAACGATCACCAACTCCTACGCCACGGGGAACGTTAGCGGTAGTAGAAACGTGGGCGGGCTCGTGGGGCGTAACAGCGGCAGAGTGGTCAACTCGTATGCTGCGGGAAACGTGAACGGCGAGGACTGGGGTGTGGGGGGTCTCGTAGGGAGCAACGGGGGAACGATCACCAACTCCTATGCCACCGGAGATGTGAGGGGTGATAAAGGGGTAGGCGGTCTATCGGGTGACAACTGGCGTGGCAACATCTCGAACTCGTTCTCCACCGGCATAGTCATTGGTGATGGGGATACGGGTGGGCTCATGGGAAACAACTGGGGTGGTACTGTGTCTAACTCGTTCTGGGACATGGAAACCTCCGGCACAGATGTGAGCGGCGGCGGTATCGGTAAGACCTCCGCTGAGATGATGGACATCACCACATTCACTCATGTGGGCTGGGATATCGTTTCCGTTGCGGATACCGACCATCCCAACCCGGACTATACCTGGAACATTGTGGATACGGAGACGTATCCCTTCCTTAGCGGTAAGATGCCCGACGAGGATATTGGAGATAACGGACCACCCGTTCTTGTTCTCATCTTAATGATGATTATCATAACTGCGGTATTCGTGCTGGTATTTCGGATGAATAAGAAGATGAAGGAAGGGGTCCATTCGTATAATGAAGTGGATTATCCGGTTGAAGACCCGGAACTCTCTAAGCTCGTCGATGTGCGAAAAGAACGATAACATATGGCCAAACTACAGGCGACGTACCATCGTAAAACCCGTACTTCCGGCGAATATTTTTTATCTTAGCTCGATATCCGTGCGTCCAAGATGTCAGAAAAACGCATCAGGGAACATCCCGTGCTGGATTTCCAACGTAAGGATGGTTTCTTTTTCGACTTCGAAGGTAAACAAGTCCTTGCGTATCCCGGGGAGACCATCGCTTCGGCACTCTATGCACAGGGTCTGCAAAGGTTCACCGAGAGCAAGCTATTGAAAAGACCACGGGGGTTTTTCTGCGCCATAGGCAAATGCTCCTCTTGTATAATGCGGGTCAACGGCGTACCACACGTAAGAACCTGTATCACACCTGCCAGGGAAGGGATGAAGGTGGAGAGACACGGGGCGATGCCCGAATTTCCGGATACCACGTTGCCATGCCCGAAGGTGAAGGAAGAAAACATCGAAGTGGCTGTTATCGGCGGGGGTCCCGCTGGTTTATCCGCCGCCATAGTGGCTGCGGAAAACGGTGCCGACGTACACCTATTCGACGAGAACACCAACCTGGGCGGCCAACTCGTAAAACAGACACACCAGTTCTTCGGTCGGTACGAAGAACACGCGGGAACCAGGGGCACTGACATAGGCAAGGACCTGGCGAAAAGGGCGGAGGAAGCAGGCGTTAACATACACACGAATTCAACAGTTCTCGGCTATTACCATAAGAACAAGATAGCCGTGGATGCAGGGAACAGACTCGAGATATACGGGTGCGAAGGCATAGTCTACGCCACCGGTGCCGTGGAGAATTTCCTGGCATTCGAGAATAACGACCTCCCCGGTATTTACGGGGCCGGGGGCGTACAGACACTCATGAACGAGTACGGTGTGATCCCCGGCGATAGAGTTCTCATGGTGGGCGCGGGTAACGTGGGGCTCATAGTGAGCTACCAACTCCTCCAGGCGGGGGTGGACGTCGTCGAGGTGGTGGAGGCCATGCCCACCATAGGCGGCTACCAGGTACACGCATCGAAGTTGCGCAGGGCGGGAGTACCAATAAGCACAGGACATACGGTAAAAAAAGCCCTGGGCAATGAGCAGGTGGAGGGGGCGGTACTACACGAGCTGGACGAGAACTGGGAACCCGTAACCGGTACGGAAAGGACCGTGGAGTGCGATATCATCTGTATAGCGGTGGGCCTTAAACCCGACAATCATTTCCTGCGGCTAGCCGGGTGCAAAATGAAATACGTCAGAGAGTTAGGGGGTATGGTACCCCTTAGAACGGAAACACTGGAAACCTCGGTGGAAGGACTGTTCGTGGCCGGCGATTCCGCAGGGATAGAGGAGGCGACGGTGGCCATACTGGAAGGCGAACTGACCGGAGCGGCGGTGACCGAAAAAATAAAGGGCGGTAGCGAAAAGCTTTTGGCGGTAAAAAAACGAGCAAGGGCGGGGATAGAGGAGATGAGAAAGGGCCCCTACGGCCAACGACCACTGGAAGGGGTGAGGGCGTGCACCTTCGAGGGGGTGTGTCCCGAATGAAGGGGTACGAGAGTACCGGCATAATCCACGGTAAAGATATCCCGTGGCCCTCGGAAAAAAGGCTGAGCCAGGGGCCGGTGGTTATAATCGAATGTGTCGAGAACATACCGTGCAATCCGTGTGTAAAGGTCTGCCCCAAGGAGGCCATATCAAAAACCGAGATCACCGACCTGCCCGATATCGATCACGAAAAGTGTTCGGGTTGTGCACTCTGTGTTACTGAATGCCCGGGTCTGGCCATCTTCGTGGTGGACTGTAGTTACAGCGAAACAAAGTGCCGTATAACAATCCCCTATGAATACCTGCCGAGACCGAATAAGGGAGACACCGTCCATGCCCTGGACAGAAAGGGTGATATGGTATGCGAAGGGGAAGTCGTACGTGTGAGGGAATCGGGAAAGACCCTGGGAGTAACCCTTGAGGTGCCCAGGGAATACGCCCGGGATGTAAGGGGTATGAGGGTGATAGAATGACCACCGTGGTATGCAGATGCGAGGATATAACCGAAGATGACATACTGGAGGCCATAAGGGATGGTTACAGGGAGATAGAGGTGATCAAACGCCATCTCAGGCTGGGCATGGGCCCGTGCCAGGGTAAGACGTGCATCCCCATCATCGAGCGCATAGTTGCCAGGGAAACGGGCTGCAAAACACAAGAACTCGATATTCCAACCGCCCGCCCGCCATCCAGGCAGGTATCCTTTTCATTACTGGCGGGTGATGACCGTGACTGAAAGTGCCAGAGCTGTGATCATCGGCGGGGGGGTAAACGGAACGGGGATAGCGTACCATCTTGCAAAGAGGGGATATACCGATGTGGTGGTCCTGGAGAAGGGATACCTGGGTTGCGGTGCATCGGGCAGGAACGGGGGAGGTATAAGACAGCAGTTCAGCACCAAGGAAAATATAATACTGGCCATGGAAAGCACCCGGATGTTCGAGAAACTACCGGATGAACTGGACACCGAGATAGAGTTCGAACAGGGAGGTTATCTCGTACTCGCATTCACCGATGAAGAGGTGGAACAGTTCAAAAAGAACGTTAAACTACAGAACGACTTGGGGTTGAAGTCATCCTTCATCTCGGCGGAAGAGGCCCGTGAAATTGTCCCCGAGCTCAACATCTCCAAGGTATTGGCAGGCACCTTCAACAGCACGGACGGTACCATATATCCCTTCCCGGTGATCTACGGCTATGCCAGGGCTGCCCGTGGTATGGGGGTCGACATACGGGAGCACACAACAGTGACCGACATCGTCACCCAAGGCCGTACCATAAGAGCGGTCAAGACCGATAGGGGTACCATAGAGACAGACACCGTGGTCAACGCCGCAGGTGGCTGGTCGGCGGGCATAGCCAGGATGGCCGGCGTTGAGCTACCCAACCGTCCATATCGACATGAGATAATGGTAACAGAGCCTTTCAAACGTTTTCTTGAACCCATGGTCATATCCTTCCAACACGGCATATACTTCAGCCAGAGTAGGCACGGTAACGTTGTCGGTGGTATCGGTAACCCTCACGAGGAACAGGGCATCAATCAGCGCTCCTCGCTTTGGTTCATGAGGACCATGGCGAAAACACTCACCGAACTGGTACCACGGTTCAGCGCGGTGAACATGATACGCCAGTGGGCCGGTCTGTACGATACAACGCCGGACGCACAGCCTATCTTAGGTGAGGTGCCCGAAGTGGAGAGATTCTTCCAGGTAAACGGTTTCAGCGGCCACGGCTTCATGGTCTCGCCCGTGGTGGACAAGGTGACGGCGGAGCTCATACTGGGTGAAACACCATCCATGAATATCGACGGTTTGAGTGTCACCAGGTTCAAGGGTATGGATCTGGAGATGGAGTATTCCGTCGTAGGTTAGGGGGCACTATTTTCAACGTCAACATACTCTACCAATACAACCGCCTTACCCTCGACCACTTTGACACCGTGTTGATTGATGCAATCGGTTCTCAGGGTGACTATCGGTTTGTCCTCTCGTATATCCAGAACCTCAGCTACCGCGGTTATGGTATCACCGATGAACACCGGTTTATTGAACCTTATCTTCTGATCGAGGTATATGGTCCCCACGCCCGGTAGTATGGTCCCTAGAACGGTTGATATATAGCCCGTGACGAGCATCCCGTGGGCGATCCGCTTACCGAATCGCCCCCTTTCAGCGTAAATATCGTCGAAATGGTAAGGGTTGGTATCACCCGTTGCCCCGGCGAAAAGCCTTATGTCCGCATCCGTGACAGTACGCCGGTATGTTCCCGTGTCCCCTATCTCCAACAGATTCCATGCGTTGGGGGCATCCATCTCCGAACGGCGCTTGTCCGGTATACGGATAGCCGGCCGATCGTTTATTATCTCTACGTTTGTCATGTTCGCACTATAAAGGAATACGCATAATAAAAGGTTTGCCCACTTGTTCTGTCTGCGTAGTTGGGGTGTGCAGTATGAAGAACGAACAGCCTTAATGTGAGTACGTTCAGTAACTTCCTACTGGGTTAGAAAACTTATTTAAGCTGAACTGTACATCCGGCTCCGTGATACCATGGCAGTCGCACAAGTTATCATTGAGTTGAAGAAGGGTATAACCGACCCCGAGGGTACTAACACCAAGAAGGCACTCAACCTTCTGGGTTGGGACGTAAGGGGTGTCAAATCGGGTAAGATATTCGAGATCGAATTGAGTCAAGATGTAAGTGAGGAGCAGGCGATGGTGCAGGTGGAAGCCATGTGCAAACGTCTCCTGGCAAACCCTGTTATTCAAACCTACGAGATACGCATGATAGAGGGTTAGAGATGGAGCATTACATCAAAAGGGACGTACCCTTCGAACTTTACGACGTTAACCTTCTGGAATCCGGTGATGAGGACCTTTTGAAGATAAGCAGCGAGAGTGGAATAGGTCTCAGCCTGGACGAGATGAAAAGAGTGCAAAAATATTTCGCCGAACTCGGCAGAAATCCCACGGACATAGAACTTGAAGCCCTTGGCCAGGCATGGTCGGAACACTGCTGTTACAAATCGTCCAAAACGATACTCAAAAAAACCGTTTTCGATATAGATGCACCACAAAATATCTATGTGATAGAGGAGGACGCCGGTGTGGTGGAATTCGACGAGGAGCACGCCTACGTTGTGGCATTGGAGAGTCACAATCATCCGTCGGCCATCGAACCCTACGGCGGAGCCGCCACCGGCATAGGCGGCATAGTCCGTGACGTGGTGTGCATGGGTGCCCAACCCATCGCCTTCGTGGACCCTCTCTTCTTCGGCCCCATGGATATGAAGGAAGACGAACTTCCCATAGGTACCAAACATCCCCGTTACCTCTTCCACGGAGTGGTCGAGGGTATAAGCGATTACGGTAACAGACTGGGCATACCAACCGTCGCCGGTATGGTTTACTTTGACGACAGCTATACCACCAACTGCCTGGTAAACGTGGGATGTGTCGGTATAGCCCCCAAGAGCGAGTTGATACGCAGCCGTGTCAAGGAACCCGGAGACGTGTTCATAGCCGCCGGCGGTAGGACCGGCAGGGACGGCATCCACGGGGTAACCTTCGCCTCCGACGAGCTACACGAAGCATCTGAAGAGGAGGACATAGGCGCCGTTCAGCTGGGTGACCCGATTACCAAAGAACCTTTGATACACGCGAGCCTTGAGCTCAACCGGAAAAAACTGTTGCAGGGTATGAAGGACTTCGGAGGCGGTGGACTATCATGCGTGGCCGGTGAGATGGCCCTGGCAGCAGGTTACGGAGCCGAGATACAGCTGGACAAGGTACCCGTGAAGGAACCCGGTATGGCGCCCTGGGAGATCTGGGTCTCGGAGAGTCAGGAGAGGATGATGTACGCTGTTACGGAGGAGAACGTGGAGCGGGTGCTGCAGATATGTAAAAAATGGGATGTGGAGGCGAGTGTTATCGGCAGGGTTATCCACGAAAAGCGTATCAAGGTGTACTACGATGGAGTCGGGATAATGGACCTTGACCTGGAATTCCAGACAGGCGGGCCCACCTACTGCAGAGAACAAAAGAAATTTTCCCGTATAGAGAAAATAGAAGAGAACATACCTGCGGAAAGAGATGATTACAGTCACTTACTTCTGGAAATACTGGCCAGGGACAACATAAGCAGCAAGGAATGGGTGATCAGGCAGTACGATCACGAGGTAAGAGGCGGTACGGTGATCAAGCCGTTACAGGGCGTTCTCGGCAGCGAGGGGCCCGGGGATGCGGCGGTGATCAAGCCCCTGGAA
>JAFDTY010000057.1 GCA_019594055.1 Candidatus Haladaptatiplasma halalkaliphilum
GATATGCCCCTTATAAGATATATACTTGTTGTAGTTATTATCCGAACTGATAATTAGTAAATTATTGTAAAAATATACGCGAAATTATCTATATAATTCATGCATTTTTGAAGTTGCCAGTAATAAGCTAATTGTTTTTAATCAAGTAAATTATCTACATGGATAATTACATAGATTGCTGAATATTTGAAAAAAAAATCGCATATACTTTTACGCCTTGGGATTTTGTTAAAGTATGCATTAACTATTTTACCTATGACGTTTTTACGGGTAATCATGGTAAAGCACGCGGCCAAGATAGTTGTTTTAGGTGATGGTGCGGTTGGAAAAACATCTCTGGTCAGACGTTATGTAAAAGGACGATTTGACAAGAACTATATTGCGACCATAGGCGTAAATGTTCAAAACATAGTGTTGAATGATCTTGATATACACCTTAATATTTGGGACATATACGGGCAAAAGTCAATATATCCCGGAAAACATTCTTCCAATTACATTGGTGCAGAGGGCGCCATAATAGTGTTTGACATAACCAGAAGTATAACATTCGTTCATGTGAACGAATGGATTAAACAATTATATGAAACCACGGGTAGGATTCCCGTTTTTGTACTGGGAAATAAATATGATATTTTAAAGGATTTCGAAAAAAAAGGAAACATTACATATACAGAAAGAACACAAAAAGAATTTCACGAATACATGTTATCCGAAAACTATTATCGTAATGTTTTGTCCGAGGAAAAAACATTCACGCCCGTCCCTTACTCGGCTTTTTACAAATGGGCCAACAAGAAGAACCCTTTCGGACATAAAATACCCCATCTCATATCCAGTGCAAAAACAGGAGCAAATGTAAATAGAGCCTTCAACACTCTTGCGAAACAGATCGTATACAACAAGATCAAATATTGATATCCTTTAGACATCTATAAGTATATCATGTTCTTATCACAGGGGTTAACATGAAGATAATGCTGGTCGATGACGAACTCGATATCAGGGAACAGGCGGTTAGATATTTGAAGGATATCTACGGGTTGCTTGACGTGAGAACCTTCGGCAATGCGAGGGAAGCTATTGAAGAATTGGAAAAGTATTATTACTCGGCAGTAGTCTCGGACTACGCATTACCCGAAATAAACGGCCTCGATTTTTTGAAAATGTTACGTGAAAAGGGAAACGAAATTCCTTTCATCATCTTCACAGGTATGGGGGATGAGCAGGTGGCTATAAAAGCCCTTAATTACGGGGCAGATGCTTACATCCAAAAAAGAGATGATCCTCGGACACACTATGTTCTCATGGCCCAGACGATAAAACAAGTAGTGGAAAAACATCAATCACAGATGAATTCTAATCGAGCAGAAAGGGAAAAAACTTTGATTTTGGATTCTCTTTCTGAGCATGTGGTTCATATGAACTCACACGGTATAATAATATGGGGAAACAAAGCTTCGGCCGGTTCGGTGGGGTTAAAACCAGAAAAACTAGTCGGTGAGTTGTGTCACGAACTATTTTTCGAAAGTCCTGACAAATGCAATAATTGTCCACTAAATGATGCCATAGAAAAAAAGGCAAGGGCCGAATCAGTAATCACTACAGACAAAGGGGGGGTATGGTATGTGCGAATCGAACCTGTGTTTTCGGATAACGAGATAATTGGATTTCTGGAAATAAAGGAAGATATAACCGAGAACATCAAAATAAAGGAGGCACTTTCCGAACAAGAGAGAATGTTCCAGATGCTAGTGGATACCGCACCTGCGATGATAGTCATTGTCAAAGATGGTGTCATAAGTTATCATAATCGAACCGCTGCCGGTATCCTAGGTTACGGAGATAAACTGGGTACTACCTTGTTCACGAACATGATAGATGAAGAACAACGTGAACTGATGAGCAAAAGAATGGACGACCTTATCAAAGATCCCGAACGTGGGCCCAGTAGGTATGAAGTAATGATGATTAACTCGGATAATGAAAAAAAATGGTTGTACGTGTCCATGGCATGCGTATACCTGGAAGGTGAGAGAAATATCCTGATAGTAGGTATAGATATCTCCGAGCGAAAAATTTTGGAAAACATCTTGATAGAAAATTATAGGTGATAACCATATCTGATGAAAAATTCTCTTATTATCACTTTATTTAGAATCAGTGCTCAAATCAAATAATCTATTCACAAAACGCATCAACTTTTTGGTGATTTCGAAAGCACCGACCAGATCATCTTTTTCCAGCAATTCAATCACTTCATTTAATTTTTCAAGGAGAATAATCTTATCTTCGTTGTTGAGTTTTGTTATTTCCATACCCTGGAGTTCCGCAAGATATTGATTAATCATAAAGGGGTATTCCGATAACTCTTCTGACTGCCGTCGTTCTCCGATAACTCCCACATACTCGGACATATCCTTATATGAAGAATCACTATTAATAGATTCTTTCTTCGACATGCCGATATTCCGATCCTCCGTTACTGTTGAAACAGATTTCGTCGTTTGCCGTATATCGACTATACCATCATCTTCTACGGGATCCGTACATATATAGCAATTATCCAAATCAGATAATTTGCTAGCACCGCAGTTACTGCATAAGACTACACCTTCTCGGTTTACTTCATCGAGGTGAATTTTCGATGGATCCGATGATGTATCCCCGACAGTTAATTCCGTCTTCAATATTTCACGTCTGGCATATTCAAGATAGCTATTACAAAGTGTACATCGTTCTTGCATTTCATCCACGATTGTTCCGCAAGCATCACATATGAAAATTTGTTTATTCCATTCTTCATCTTCAATATCTATGTCTTCCGCTTTTACCAACGATGTTTTCGACGTAATACTGCCGCATATACTACATCTTTCAGTGCCAGTAGTTTTTAAAGAACCGCATACACCACATAAACATAGTTCTTTTTTACTTTCATCACCCGATTTTTCAGGAACTATGGTATGTTCTTCTTCATAACATGGATTTCCGCAAAAAGTGCAAGATACATTTGAAATATTGCTTATTTTTCCACAATTATCACATATATATGTGTCATGTGTCTTAGAGGGTTTCTGACTCTTTTTCTTTGAGACATAATCTTGTAGCTCTTCTTCAACTTCTTGAATAGATGGCCCGCGAGTAGGTTCGTGCACCTCACACGAATCTTCTCCTTCGTCAATGTAAAACCCACATCTTGAACATATATCCACATCAGAGCTTATGTGAGAACCGCAGTTATTGCATTGATATATGTTTTCCTTTCCTTCGTCGTATAAGGAACCACAATTAGTACAGGTATTTGAGTTTGCAATGACCGGCGCACCGCATATCAAGCATATACAAAGGCTACCATCCTCCTTTCGATAAGCATCTAGTGTCTCGATGATGTCCGTTGCGGTTGCCATGCCGATACCGTCTATAGAGAGAAAGCTGTTGATATCGGCTTGTTCGAGTTGCTTTATGTCCGCTATCCCGGATTCGACTATCTTTCTAGCCTTTGATTTTCCTATCCCCGATATCTGTAATAGAATCTTTAATATCCTGATCCCATCATCATCTTCAGGAAAATCGGGGGGGCATTGGCCCCGCGCATCATTTTCAAACCCATCAACAGAATAATCGTTTTCGACCTTTTTATTTGAAAGGAGAGAAGAGTCCGCCACATCTTCCTTCGTTTCTTCAAGGTGGGAGTTCGTATCTTGTTTTATTTGTAAGAACTGATCGATGTTTTTTTTCAGTACCCTAGCCTTTTCGAGGGCCCCTTCCAGATCACCCCTTTCCGCACATCGATATACTTTAACCACCTTCATATCAAGATCACCGGAATCGGTTTCCGAAAGGTATTGATCGTATACTAGCTTGTAGAACTCAATTATACTGTTGACCAACAATACCTTCTTTGCCATTGGGATCAACTTCTCTATCAATTCCTTGGCATACGTTAGATCTTCATCTTCCTTGGCGGCTAAAAAATCATCAAAGGTTGTGAAAAAATCGGTTATCGGTATTACGCTCCCCTCTTTGACCACCTGCAATATATCACCGATATCTTCATTCATGCGGATTCACCATATTTTTACAATGTTTAGGGAAAAAATCTAAAAAATACTTTTCGGTGACTAGGATGAACGGTTGTATAACGAAAACTAAGAATTTTTTTCCGTACAGGGAGCCACGCACACCAATTATACCGATTGAAGTTATGGACTGTCTTAAAAAAGGTGCGTGTTCCGATGGGAAGTAAGTTGATATCCATCCATTCGTTGTTTCTTGAACCATATTTTACCTTTCTCCTTTTATACACAATGTTCCGGTTTTTCCCGGTACGGCGTTCGAGAGTATTCAGCCAAAGAAATCATATCCGCTATTACTTTGATCCGAAGATGCTGACGAAGGATCAAATTCATTTACAACTTTTTACCTAGATAACCGTGAGTTGCTGTAATATGTCTTTTTTTGTAATTATCATTTTTGATAATATGCGGATACGGGATCCCTTTCGAACGTAAAGATCTATTTTCAGGAAGTTCACCTATTGTCAGTTCTAGCGGTAAATATTTGGCCATATTACACGTCTATCTGATGGGCTCAGATAACTCCTGGGTTGATGCATAGGTTTAAGAAGAAAGTGCCGTTTATATGTAAGTGATGAGAAGTTCGGAACACTCGTCAAGGGATCAATATGAAGAAGATCAGGGAATATTTTAAGGACTATTCGGGTCAGGAGAAGGTAGCCATATTCTTTATCGATACCGGGCTTAGTGTTAAAGACGATGGTATTTACTGCAACGGTGTGCTCATGTCTCCTTCGAGGATAGGACGTTACCTTGGAATAGACAGAAGAACTGTCCTGGCAACCGTTGATACCATACGTGATAATCCCGATTTGAAAAGTATTTTTTCGAACCTCAGGGCAACAGCCTTTTTCAAGGATGTGGCTACGGATATCGACGCGGGTTTGATAGAGATTATACCTACCGATCCGAATGCAACAGGCATACTCACCGGTGTGGCCAAAATAATCGCAGACCTTGGATTAAGCATAAGACAATCCATCACCGAGGATCCGGACTTCAAGGAGGAGGCAAAATTATATGTGATAACTGAAAGCCCGGTACCCATGGAAGCTGTCAAGGACATAATGAACGTGAAGGGCGTTTTGAGCGTAACCATATATTAAATGTACATATTTGTACACATAAGTATTAAATAATGTATTCGCCTGATAATACATTATGAAGAGATTTTGTAATTTAACTACGAATATGATGAACCACGAACTGCTCCTTTCCAAAGGAATCGGCAATATGAGACGGGCGGGTGATATCCGTGTCCGGTAATACCATCATACTACATCCGGATGATCTGCCCACATCATGGTACAATATAGTACCGGACCTTCCCACACCTTTGCCACCCCCCATGGATCCCGAGGATGGTCCCTCACGTTTACAGCAGTTGGGTAATATTTTCTCCAAGGGTGTCCTGCAGCAGGAGATGGCAACGGATACTTATGTTAAAATACCCGACGAGGTACGTGAACTCTACATCCAGTCGGGAAGGCCGAGACCCCTCATAAGGGCGAAACGACTGGAGAAGAAACTGAACACCCCTGCGAAGATGTATTACAAGGGTGAGTTCTACAGCCCCACAGGTAGCCACAAGGTCAACACAGCCATCGCACAGGCCTACATGGCAAAGAAGGAGGGTTTCGAAAGGATGGCCACCGAAACCGGTGCCGGGCAGTGGGGTACCGCCCTTGCCTATGCGTGTTCACTTCTCGATCTTGAGCTCACCGTTTACTGGGTCAGGGCGGCATCGTCATGGAAGGCTGAAAGATTCAGGCTTATGCAGATGTACGGTGCCGATGTTCATCCTTCGCCTAGTTCACGCACTGAGATAGGAAGAAGTATGCTCAAGGAAGACCCCGATCATCCCGGTGGTCTCGGTCTGGCAATTTCTGAGGCTATCGAGGATGTTCTTAACGACGATAAGGCGGTGTATTCCCTTGGCTCCGTGTTGAATCACGTACTCCTTCACCAGACCATCATCGGTCTCGAAACAAAGAAACAGATGGAATTAGTTGACGATTACCCGGATGTGGTCATATCGTGTTTGGGTGGTGGCAGCAACTTCGGAGGACTTTCCATACCATTCTTCAGGGACAAGATCAAGGACGGTAAGGACATAAAGTTCGTCGCGGCTCAGAGCGCGTCCGCCCCGAACTTGAACGGCGAATACCGGTACGACTTCGGCGATTACGCGGAGCAGACACCACTGTTGAAGATGTGCACCCTGGGCCATAAGGAACATTTCCCGCCCATCAAGGCCGATGGCTTAAGATATCATGCAGCCGCCCCCATCATCAGTGCGCTGCGGGCCGGAGGTTACATGGATTCTATGATATATCCCGCCGATGAGGACTATGTGTTCCAGCGCGCCAAGATTTTTGTACAAACGGAAGGATTCGTACCGGCGGCTGAATCGAACTACAGCATAGCCGCGGCCATCGACGAGGCATTGGAGTGCAAGGAAAGCGGTGAGGAAAAGACCATACTTTTCAACCTAAGTGGTCACGGCTTCATGGACATGCACGGCTTCGCTGATATACTTAAATTGCGGTGAAGGAAAAAAAACCACCTCGAACCACGGGTAAACGATGTCCTGAATAGCTTCGTGGTTATGGTGTTCGTGTACCAATGATACTTCGTACGGCATGGTTAACATCGTCCACGTCCCTGCGGACCATGAGGAACTCGAACCTTCCTTTGCCTATTCGATTGTACCTCTCCACCAACACTTCGTCCGTACTGGAGTCGCCTATGTACACGCCGTCGTCCTCACCCACCAGCGCTTCGAGCGCCCTGGGGTCGGGTTTCAGGTATTCGTCACTGGTCACTTTATCGGCGAACTCACGGCCGATAACCCTCTCCGCCAGTTCCATCTCCATACCGCTTCTGCCGGTGATGATGCCGATCTTGAAGAGCTCTTCCGCACGATGGAGCAGTTCCAGGTCGATGATCCTCTTTTCCCTTTTCCACAAACCATCATACTCAAATGAGCTTTCACCGTAGAACTCTCCAAGGTAGTAGGTATCGAAGATCTTCTTTATATCGTCCCCGGAGACCGGGGATACATGGTTATCCCTGAGCCAGCCCACGGTACCGCCCGAGGGGAATTCGTGTACGAACTCCCGGATGTCTTTCGTACGGTAACCGCACAATAGAGCTTCAGTTAGATTGTAATCGTCACCGAGGGCACTTTTTATACGTAATTCCTCGATGTACCGCTCGTCCACCACCAAATCCAAAAAATATTCCAAGGTAAGTTTTACGGCTATATCGTAACTCTCGGTAACATCGATTAGAACTCCGTCCACATCGAATACTATCCAGCCCAATTCAACACCCTTTCGTATCCAAATAATCTTTCAACGCCGCCGTGACCTCCCGGTTCTCACTTTCCGTTCCCACAGTCACCCGTATCTTTCCCTTCAACCTACCTTCCAGCCTTCTCACCACTATACCTCGCTCCAACAAATAGTCGTAGGCGTCCAGATCCAGCATCACAAAATTCGTGTCCGATGGATAAGCGTAGGCTGAAAACTCGGAGATCAGTTTATCCCGTTGGTTTTTAACAAATGTCACACGCTCACGTATGAGCTCGTCCTGCGCCAGCATCATCTCCGCCATCTTCATGGATATCTTATTGATTATGAAGGGCGATACTATCTTGGATAGCTGCTGTATCACCGATGGCCGGGCTACCGCGTACCCTATCCTCATAGCAGCCAAACCGTAGGCCTTGGAAAACGTTCTCAGTATGATCAGATTATCATACTCCTCCACCAAACCCATGTTACTCTCACGGGCATAATCGATGTAGGCCTCGTCGAGTACCACGGGATGGCCCTTTTCAAGTACATCAACGATACTATCCCTGCCGATCATGTTGCCCGTGGGTGTGTTGGGCGAGCATATGAAGATAACCTTTACATGGTCTCCGTAGCTATCCAAACACGGCAGGTCGTAACCTTCGTCAAGTGGTATATCAACCAGTTCGAGACCCTTCTTTTTTGCGTAAAATGTATACATCCCGAAGGTGGGCGTGTGTATGACTACCTGATCACCCACGAAGAGGTCGAGTATACAGTCGATCAGCTGGTCGCTACCGTTACCGACCACGATATTGGACACGTCGAGACCAAGGTGCTCGGCGAGTTTCTCCCTAAAGGGAAGAGCGCTTATGTCGGGATACCGGTTGAATTCTATGGTCTTCAGTTCGTGGAACATTTTATCCTTCAACTCGGGTGGCAGGTCGAAGGGAGACTCGTTCTTGTCCAGCCATATACGGTGATCACCCTTCATCGTCTCGTAAATTTTAAAGTTCAACACTTCCTTTCTGAACATGTTTCCACCTATCCCTTGCGTCTTTGGTTCAGCTGCTCCATCACCTCTGCCAGCTCGATATCGTTGTAGGCCAGTAACACCAGAAGATGGTACAGCAGGTCGGCGCTCTCGTAGATGATATCTTCCCTTTCACGAGCGATCAAGACCTCGATTAGTTCCTCACCCGTCTTCTTGTATATCTTTTCCATACCACTCTCAAAGAGTTTACAGGTGTAAGAGCCCTCCACCGGTTCTTTCTTTCTCTCTCCTATCAACGCCTCTAATTCCTTGAGTATCTGCAGGGAGTAGTCGATACCGCCTTCCCTCTCCTCTAACTCGCCACCCAACTCCTTGTGGAAGCATGTTTTTCTACCTTTATGGCACGCATCGCCCTTCTGCTCCACCACGAAGAGTACCGCATCGTCGTCGCAATCCGTCATTATCTTGATTATGTGTTGTACGTTCCCGCTGGTCTCTCCCTTCATGCGTATCCTATTCTTGGTCCTGGAAAAGTAATGGGCGTAACCGGTTTCCATGCTCTTTCGAAGTGCCTCCCTGTCGAGATAGGCCAATGTGAGTACTTCTCCGCCCACCTCACTCGTAACCACGGGTACAAGGCCGTCGGGCCCCCATCTTACAGTTTCCAGTTTATCATCCGAGTCTGACATCCATACCACTCTCGTCCAGATATTTTTTCAACTCGCCTATGGTGAATTTTTTGTAGTGGAATATGGAGGCTGCCAGTGCAGCACTGGCATCTACTGCAAAGGCCTCCTTGAAATGTTCCGGGCTACCGGCACCGCCGGAGGCAACTACCGGTATCTTGACCGCTTTTACAACCTCCCGCAGCATCGGAATATCGAAGCCGTTCTCGGTACCATCCGTATCCATGGATGTGAGGAGTATCTCGCCGGCACCAAGTTCTTCAATCTTCTTTGCCCATTGGATAACGTCGATACCTCTGGGTTTTCGCCCGCCGTGGGTATAAACCTCCCAGTAGTCGCCGTTCCACTTTGCGTCCACGGCGATAACAAGATTTGACGAGCCCAGGGCTTCCGATGCCTCCCTTATCAACCCGGGGTCCTCCACGGCGGCGGTGTTGATGAATACCTTGTCCGCACCGTCCCTTACTATCTCTCTTATACCGTCAACGTCCTTCAGCCCACCACCTACGGTGAAGGGAATGTTTACGTTCGTGGCCACTGTCCTGACCAGTTCCTTCAGAATATCACGTTTTTCGTTGGATGCGGTGATATCCAAGAAGACTATCTCGTCGACGCCTTCGTCTTCGTACCTCTTGGCAAGTTCCACGGGATCGCCCGCATCCCTGAGGTTGACGAACTTCACTCCTTTCACAACCCTTCCGTCCTTTATGTCCAGTGCTGCGATAATTCTCTTAGCCAACATACTATACACCTATTTTACGTATAACTTCGTTTATATCCAAATTCCCTTCGTAGATGGCCTTGCCGATGATCATACCGGAAAAGCCTATATCGCTCAGCCTTATTATATCTTCCATACTGGTTACACCTCCCGCGTATATCATCTCCTCGTCTCCCCAGAACTTATCCTTCAATGAGATACCGTCCAGGGTACCGTCCCTTTCTATATCGGTATATATCATCCGGTCCACGTATTCACTTACCATCCCGTAGGCCTCCCGCAGCTCCATATCCGCCTGTTCTTTCCACCCGGAGAGGGCTATCTTGCCGTCACGGCAGTCAAGGCTCACGGTTATACCGTCGAATTCATCAGTAACGCTTCGTAAAAAATCCAGGTCGAAGGCTTTGGTACCGATGATAACGTTTTCCACACCGGCCGAATAAGCTCTCCTCACGCCTGCCATATCCCTGAAACCTCCTCCCATCTGTACCTTCAAACCCGTCTCCGTTATCATATGTTCCACCACATCCAGGTTTCTGGAACCCCCCTGGAAGGCGCCGTCTAGGTCCACCACGTGTATCTTGTCCACCACGTACGAAAATTCCCGTGCGATCTCCAGAGGGTCTCCGTAAACCTTTTTGCTCTCCTTCTCTCCCTTGTACAGCCTTACCGCCCTGCCGTCCATAAGGTCTATGGCCGGATAGACATTCATGTACTCAACTCCCTGAAGTTTTTCAGCAGTCTCAAACCGTTGTTGCTTGATTTTTCGGGGTGGAACTGTACGCCGAATATGTTCCCCTCCCAGACCACCGACGGGAATCTAACCGTATGTTCTTCACCGTAGACCGTTGTCCCTACCACGCAATCGGTATCCTTGGGTTGGACGAAGTAGGAATGCACGAAATAAAAGTAGCTTCCATCGTTTATCCCCTGGAGCAGGGGGCATTCCCTCCGGATGAGCAGCCTGTTCCAACCGATATGGGGTGTTCTCACCCCCTCGAACCTTTTTACCGACCCGTCCATTATACCGAGTCCTTCGCCATCACCTTCCTCGCTGTTACCGAAAAAAAGCTGCATACCCAGGCATATACCGAGAACGTATTTACCTTCTTTGGCAGCATCTACGATATGGTATTTTACGGACGAAAGGGACTCCATCACATCTCCGAAATTACCCACCCCGGGAAGTATTATCTTATCTGCCCGGGATATGTCATCCGTATCATGGGTTACCTTACCGCCGGTCACCTTTTGAACGTTTGAAAGGTTGCCTATGCCGAAGTCCAGGATCACCGTGTCAAATGACAATCATAGCACTCCTTTGGTCGAACGCAAGCCTTCTCCGTCACTCATGGCATCTTTAAACGCCATGCCCAGGGCCTTGAAGGCCGCCTCGATAACGTGGTGGCCGTTGGTGCCGTTGAGCTGCTTGATGTGTATGGTTACACCGAGGCTCTTGGCGAGGGCCCACAGGAATTCTCTTACCAGCGTCTCCTGGAAGCCCTCTTCGGGCTCGTCTATATCCACGTCGAACTTCAGGTACGGTCTGGAGATGTCCACGGCCACCAGCACCAGGGCGTCGTCCATGGGCACCACGGCGTTACCGAAACGAGCTATGTTCCTTTCCTTGATGTGGTTCCTTAGCTCCTCGCCCAGCGTGAGCCCCAGGTCTTCCCATAGGTGGTGTCTGAGGTCCCAGGATGCCGAAATAGCCAACTCTCTCTCCATGTAAAAGGATAAAGAGGTGAGCAGGTGGTCGAATACCTTGTCACCCGTATCTATCTCGCCTTCTTCGTTCAACTTAACCGATATCTCTACTTCTCTTGTCTTTCGTTCCATCATCTTTCCTCCATGGATCTTTTATGTTCTTTCATACCTTCGATCTCCGCCATGCATATACCGAGTAACTTTTCTCTACTGTACTCCTCTTCCGACAACTCCGCAAGGGAAATACGTTTCATGAAATCGAGAACCGTAAGAACGGACGAATACTTCGCCGCACCTCCCGTGGGCAAAACATGGTTCACACCCACGAAGTAGTCGCAGGCGGCGGCGGGTGTGTGATCACCAAGGTACACCGCCCCGGCGTTTTTGATGTACGGTAATAACTCCGAATTCCTTTCGGTCATCAGCTGGAGGTGTTCCGGGGCCAGTTTGTTGGATATCTCCGCACACCTTTCCAGGCTACTTTCGTGATATACCGATACTCCCTCCCTCTTGCAGTACTCGCACAGTTCTTTACATGTGCTGAGTAACCACCCTCTGGAGTCCTTTCCGTGCTCGACCTGTGCCATGAGGTCCGCAAGTACCCGCTCCTTGGAAGCGGTGTGGTCAGCGATGATACACACCTCGGAAGGCCCTGCAAGGCAGTCTATACCTACGTTACCGTACACCTGCCTCTTTGCCTCGGTGACGTACTTGTTTCCCGGGCCGAATATCTTGTCCACCCTCTTCATGCCTATTCCATAGGCCATTGCCCCCACAGCCTGGGCACCCCCCACCTTGTACACCTCGTCTATTTCGAGCTCACGGGCTATGTAAAGAGTGTATGGGTCGATACGTCCCTGGGGTGCAGGGGTGGTTACCACTATCTCATCAACGGATGCCAGATGTGCGGGAACCCCCATCATTATGAGTGAGGACGGTAGAGGTCTGCCTCCGGGTACGTAGAGACCCACCCTGTGGATAGGTCTGTACATCAACCCGTAGGTAAAGCCGTCTTCATGGTGCAGCTCGTCTGGTTTCACCTGTTTTTCGTGTACCTTCATCACCCTGTTTATCACCTTGCGGATCACCTTTTTGTGCTCGTCGGGTATGGAATCTATCTCGGTATATTCCTCATCGTATACCTTTATATCACCGCCGTAGTCGTCGAACTTTTCCGAGTATTCCCGTACGGCGGTCAAACCCCTCTCCCTTATATCCTCGAGTATATCCGCCACGTACCTTTCAATATCCATCCTTGATCACCTTCCTTATGTTCCTAACCAGATCGTTAACTTTTTCGTATTCTGTCTTCTGGGAAACCCGGTTCAATATAAGTATGGCCGAGATATCCATCAGTTTGTGTACTTCAACCAGGCCGTTTGCCTTCAAGGAGTTCCCGGATTCCACTATGTCGACTATGGCATCGGCTATACCTATCCCCGGGGCCAACTCCACGGCGCCGTTGAGCTTGAACACCTCCACATCGACGCCTATATCGTCGAAATATTTGCGTACTATGTTCACGTAGGTTGTACCGATGGCGTAACCCTCCAGTTCTTCCGGCTTCTTTATGTTCCATTGGGGCATCGCCAGTGAGAGTCGGCACTTACCAAAGGGCAGCTCCAGAGGTACCAATACGTCGCTTCCCTGTTCAAGGAGAACGTCCATGCCTGATATACCCATATCAACACCGTGCTCGACGTAAACGGGCACGTCGAAGGCCTTTGCGATGAACAGTTCGTGATCGTCGGTTCTTGAAGTGAGCTTTCTGTTCTCGGGTGAGATTATGTTCACACCCGCCTTGCGGAGCAGCTGGTAACAATCGTCATAGAGCCTTCCCTTGGGTAGAACTATCTTCAGGGTATCATGCCTCCCTGAAGCTCCACAA
>JAFDTY010000093.1 GCA_019594055.1 Candidatus Haladaptatiplasma halalkaliphilum
GATTCGAGTAGGAAAGTCACATCGAAACAGTTCATTTTTGGGTAGCACATATTTTCCAAATTTCAATCACTGGACAGCACAGATTTAATTTGAGGGTATATAAACTCTTAAACTTGGGTAATATTTTTATCAATTTATGACCTTTTGAGTATACATGAAATTACTTTACAAAGTGGAAAGAAAAACGTAGGAATTCAGTGAAGTGAAGCTACTGCTGGGCACACCTCTCCCTCTTCCAGCACTCACTCATCATAAAAAGAGCCAGGCATCTCGGCGATGGCGAGAGGAAACACACTACGGGGTGTGTTCGCACGACAATGACCACTAACTTCAGAAGACTGAAATCTTACCCCCAATAGACCCCATTATTTATGAACTAGATGATATTTACCCGATCGGAAGGGTAATATAGTACAACGCACTTACTATCATAACGAAGAGGTGGTAGATGAAGTGGAAAGCGAATACGACGTTGACAATCGTATGCTGAGCATGGGCGAAGTTGAGTTCGAATACGACGACAGCGGCAACCAGCTGGGTGTTGAGTCCACCGGCGGGTCGGTGTTCCTATCGACCTACGTGAACGGCGAGAAGTGGAACTTGCGTACCACGGTCAACCCAGACATCGAGGCGGGCATCCCATGGGCGTCCTACAGCTACTCGCTGGACGGCAGAAGGGTGGGCAAGGAGATTGCCTGGACGGTGGAGCCGGGAGACTTCCAGCGAGTGTATTATCTGTATGTCGACATGGATGCAGAGCATCCATTAGAGTTCCGGAACGAGTTCCGGATAAATGGTCAGAACGTGGTGTATGAGTTCGGAGAAAATCATCCCACTGTGAGGTACACACATCCCTTAGTATGTGATGGTGGAGTATGCGGGCCGACGGCGTATATGTTCGTGGATGCGCCTATAAGTATCGTGGTTGACGGTGTGAAGTACTACTACCTCTACGATGGGTTGGGAAGTGTTACCGAGCTTATAGATGAAGACGAGAACATGGTCAACCAGTATCGATATACGCCCTTTGGAGAGTCGATAGTCAAGATAGAAGGCGTGTTCAATCCTTATCAGTATACCGGTCGTCGGTTCGACAACGAGACCGGCCAGTACTACTACCGCGCACGGATGTATTCATCGACACAGGGAAGGTTCCTGAGCCAGGACCCGCTTGGCATGGTGGACGGGCCGAACATGTATGTGTATGCCAGGAACAACCCGATACTGTTCCGAGATCCAAGCGGTAGATGGCCGCCCTTCTGGGGTAATCCGATGCTGATCAACGGTGGTGGTGGAAGTATTTATGATCCCTGGATATATGAAGGGGAATCTGTTTTAGAATTTGATGTTGATCCAAGTGAACAGTACGATTTAAAATTATATACCGTACGAGTACTATTTTGGGACATCACATATGCTGCTAGAGCGACATTAACCCGAGAAGCAACAAGAGATTTTGCATTCTCTGCGGGATGGGCCGCTTTCCTTTCTTCAGCAATCGTTGGTGCATTAATAATAGCAGGTATTTTAACTGGTGGCGTATCGCTTTATGTAACCGGAACAATGATAGCGGCAGCAATTGCCTTTGCAGCTACATGTGACTATTACAATCAACGCTTAGCGTTGTATTGGTACATCGGTGGGGGTGTTATGCCTGGGATGTGGTGTAGATGAATGAAACGGCATTATTCCTAGCAAGCATTATCTTGATGATTGGAATAATCAATTCACTCTATCTAGCTGAACAAGCTCGACGAATTAACAGAAAGAATCTATCCATTTCTTTATTATTAAATATGTGGGTAATTGCTAGCGCGGGTTTGATCACAATAACGGAATTATTTGCTCCTACTAATTTATCCTGGGCTTTAACTTCATGGACAATAATTATATTAAGCATATTCCTTATAATAATATCAATCTATGTTTGTTTAAAAATTGATAAACGTACTGAAGGTCAAGATGACTCGTTTAAATAGAATAGTCGGATGGAATAAAGTACATAATAAACACATATTAAATCAATAAGAGATGGTGGAAGTGGCAAGCGGATACGATGTTGAGTTCGAATACGACAGCAACGGCAACCAGCTGGGCATGGGTTTTCGAACAGGACGTTTACGGAAAACTATTTATTTATCGATAGCACTATTGTAATACGATAACATGAACGAAACTGTAACTGTTTCACCAAAGTATCAGGTGGTGATCCCCTCGTCCATAAGGAAGGAATTGGCTATACGTCCCGGAGAGAAAGTTGTGGTGATGGAAAAGGATGGCGTAATACATCTGATAAGGGTTGGGGGCATAAAGAAACTACGTGGTAAATTTGGGAAGATCACCTCGGAGGGGATACGAGATGAAGAAGAAAGAACCATCTAAGAGAGGGGTGATTCTGGTTGATTCATGCGGCTGGATCGAATATTTTTCCGAAGGAGATAAGGCGGAAGAGTATGCCCGTTATATAGAAAAGGCTGATCCCGAAAGCCGTATAACCCCCACTATAGTGCTCTACGAAGTGTACAAAAGGATAAGGACCCTATACAGCGAAGAGCTTGCACTACAAGCCATCGGACACATCCAACATTACACGGATGTGATGGATCTCACCACGGATATCGCCGTTATCGGAGCGGAAATCAGCTTAACAGAAAATATCCCTATGGCCGATGCGATCATACTTGCAACAGCGAAAAAGGCAGAGGCAACCGTAGTTACAGGCGATTCTCACTTGGAAGGGAGGGAGAGTGTACTGTTCATATAGTTGGACCTATATTTCTCGGTTCAATATTTGCACTTTTTGTCTTTGTATCACCTCTCGATAAGCTGGTTGGAAATTTATGGAAAGAACCGGTGATATAGTAACGAAAAAGCGAAATTGAGGTACCGCACAAAAATTATATATCTTCAGGGTGGTAAGATCACCATGAAAAAAGATAAAGATCAGGTAGGAGAACTGGCGGGCAGCGTATTTATAGTGCAAAACGAAACTTTTAGGACGAAAGTTTCGCTTTCCACACATAGATTGAAGACACTTCTATACAAAAAGTAAGGTCTTCAACTATAAGATGGAAGAACTGATAGAGTACCAGAAGGGGGCTATCGTGAGCAGAACGCTGGTGGACAAGGATACAGGTACGCTTACCGTGTTCGCTTTCGACGAAGGCCAGAGTCTCAGCGAACACACCGCACCTTTTCATGCCTTCATACAGGTGCTCGACGGCGCTTCACTGGTTACCATCGACGGCAAGCATTACAAGTTAAAAAAAGGCGAAAGCATCATAATGCCCGCGGATATACCACACGCGGTTGAGGCCCCGGCCAGATTCAAGATGCTGCTCACCATGATACGTTAGGGCGTAAAAATATATTATACCACTATGGTATACCAGATGGATTACCATGGTCGATACCACAGAGGAATACTCACGGGCACTTGATAGAGATGCAGAACTGGCCGTTTACCGAAAGGAGTTTTACATACCCGACGAAGTCATATATCTATTGGGTAATTCCCTCGGATTGATGTGCAGATCCTCGGAAAAGCATGTGGAACGGGTGATGAAGGAATGGAGCGAGCTGGGGATCAAGGGATGGTTAAAGGGTGATCCTCCGTGGTTCTACTATGCCGAAATGTTGGGCGAGAAGGCTTCCCGACTGGTGGGTGCCAACAAGGGCGAGGTGGTCTGCACGGGGACGACCACGGTGAACATACATCAGGTGGTCAGCACTTTATATTCGCCCTCCGGAAGTAAAAAAAAGATACTTGCCGACGAGCTCAACTTTCCCACGGATATCTACGCCCTCGATAGTCAGCTGAAATTGAAAGGATACCACCCGGAAGATGATCTCGTACTGGTGAAAAGCGACGACGGCAGAACGCTGGACGAGGATAGGATAGTGGAATATATGACTGACGAGGTCGCCTTGGCACTGCTGCCATCGGTCTTATACCGAAGCGGGCAGCTCCTGGACATGGAGTACCTTACCAGGGAGGCCCACAAGAGAGGGGTGCTGATAGGGTTCGATTGCTCCCATTCGGTGGGTGTGATCCCCCATCATCTTGATGATTGGGATGTTGACTTCGCCGTGTGGTGCAGCTACAAGTACATGAACGGCGGTCCCGGCAGCCCCGCTTTCCTGTACATGAACAAAAAACATTTTTGTAAGGAACCCGGGCTCGCCGGCTGGTTCGGATATGTGAAGGAGAAGCAGTTCGATCTTCTCTTGGATTTCCGATCCGAAAGTAACGCCGGCGGATTGCAGATATCGTCCCCGGGTATAACCGGATATGCCACGGTACACGGTGCCCTGGACATACTCCTGGAAGCCGGGATAGAGAACGTACGAAAAAAATCGGAGAAGATGACTTCCTACATGATATCCCTGGTTGACGAACTTCTGGTGGAAGAGCCTTATGCTTTCAATTTGGGCACACCCCGGGACGTACGCAAGAGGGGCGGGCATGTCGCCCTGGAAAGGGAGGATTCTTACCGCATAAACCAGGCACTCCAGGCCAGGGGTGTGATCACGGATTTCAGACCGCCCGATGTGATCAGGATGACATTTTCGCCCCTGTACAATACATATCACGATATATGGCGGACGGTGATGCACCTGAAGGAGATAATCGACCACGGAGAGCACCTGGAATATTCCGGGGAAAGGGCCGCGGTGACATGATCCACGGTGCAGGTGTCAATAGGTGGTCACCGAGGTTTGAATCTAATGATGATTACGAGTATATTACTTACGAGTATGTTAGAAAAAAGAAGTAAAACACTCACGGATCATGTAGATTATTCACCTAAATATTCTACCGCGATCATCATGTTTCTCGTATCACCCTGACAATCTAACGCCTACAAGGGAAAGATTGAAGTTCTATCCATAAATCCCTATCTCATGGATGACGCACCGCCCATGAGGTTCAACCTTCAGGAATTGGCAGGAGCGGTAGGAGATTACGGTACTTTATTACCTCTGGTCTTCGTTATCGCAGTGGTGACGGATCTCAACCTGGGCCACATGCTCATGTTCTTCGCTCTTTGGTATATCATCACCGGTTTCTACTATAGAAGACCGGTTCCCGTGGAGCCCATGAAGGCGGTAGGTGCACTGATTATCGTCGGAAGTTTCACAAAGGGTGAAATAGTCGCATCGGGGATCGTTCTTGGAATATTTTTCCTTGTACTCGGTTTCGCAGGGGGTATGAAGTGGTTGAGGGACAAGGTGCCCCAAAGCGTTATACGGGGCATACAGCTCGGTCTAGCCCTGATACTCCTGCGGACCTCGTGGAATTTCGTCGCCGAAGACCTCTTGCTCGCTCTTCTGGGTGTGGGTATCATACTGCTCTTCTTCTACCTGAGTACCACCAAGGGGTTCACCGATCCGTCATCATTGGTGGTTCTTGTCTTGGGTTTGGTGATAGGTATAGCCGTAAAAGGCTTTCCCGAGGTGACCCTTATGTCTGTCCCCTCCCTCACATTGCCAAAGGGCTCCGATTTCGTCAACGGTACCCTGTATCTGGTGATACCCC
>JAFDTY010000017.1 GCA_019594055.1 Candidatus Haladaptatiplasma halalkaliphilum
AAATGTCCCCAACAAATAAATCACGAACGTCGGTTGGTATCCGCCGAACCGAGATTATATTTACAACCTCATCTTACCCCGCTTCATCACTATGAGCTTGACACCAACCTCTCGTAATCCAATATGCGGTTGGTGTTGCCCCAATCCAGAACACCAAAACCAACCACACTACTCACCCCCAAAATGTGTCCAACATGCGGTTGGTTCTTATGGAATAAAATTCCAAAGGCATTTGGAACGCAGTTCCAAAAATGTTTCCATCTTCCATTACGAACGTCGGTTGGCGGTTCGTACACGAACGTCGGTTGGTACTCCCCCGATCCGGAACATTAAAAGAAGGAATTAGTATCTACAGGAGGAGGGTATCCTGATGAAGATAGGAGGGAGGAAGTAGAGATTGAAGGTTTGAAAGTTCATCTTTTACACAAATTTTAAATTGTTAGGAAATCATCCATCTATGTAAATCAATATCGGTGGATAAGTTGAATAAGAAGATGAAAAAGATTGAAGAGATCATCGAAAGTCATAAGCCTATACTCAAAAAAAGGTACAAGGTTAAAGAAATCGGACTTTTCGGCTCATACGTACGCGGGGAGGAACACGAGAGTAGTGACCTGGATATATTGGTGGAATTCGATGAAACCATCAGTCTTTTTGACTTTGTTGAGCTGGAGAATTATCTGGAAGATATCTTGGATGTAAAGGTAGATCTAGTCATGGAAAGTGCCTTGAAACCACGAATCGGACGATATATCAAAAGGGAAGTTGTTTACGTATGAGTAGAGATTACGGAGATTACCTAGAGGATATTTTGTACTCGATAGATGCTATAGAAGAATTCACATGTGGACTGGACTTGGAAGACTTTTTGGAAGACAAAAAAACTGTTTTTGCGGTTGTTCGCTCCTTTGAAATAATAGGTGAGACGACTAAAAACATTCCCTTCGATATAAAAGATAAATATCCTGACGTTCCTTGGAAAAATATGGCTGGAATGAGGGATGTGGTTATACATGGATATTTTGGTGTGGATAACGCAGTTATCTGGAAGACTTTAAAAGAAGATATACCCGGTTTGAAAGAGAAAATAAAAAAGATTCTTGGTGAAATCGAAGCGGATTAGTTAAAGGATCATCATTTCAGTTGCTTTGAATCGTCAAAGAAATAAATCACGAACGTCGGTTGGTATTATCGGGAACTCATTCCCGAAAGATCAACCGCATGTCGTAATTGATACCAACCGAATATCATAACCGCTATCCACCGGATCTCGTTTTCCCACCCGCCCACTCTTCCAGCGAAAGCTCTCCATCCGCCGAACCGAGATTATATTTACAACCTCATCTTACCCCGCTTCATCACTATGAGCTTGATAAAGTGTCCCGACTGTAAAAAGAAAAAGTGCGTGATAAAGAACGGTTTACGCAGTACAAAGAAAGGTAATATCCAGCGCTATTATTGCACAGATTGTAAAATCTCTTTCAGTGATTCGGGCGCACCGAAAACCGAATATCCGGAAAACGTGATCCTATACACTCTAGAGCTTTACAATCGAGGCTATCCTGTCTCGGAAGCAAAGAGGCTCACCGGAAAGAGATATCAGTACTCTCCTCCTCGCAGCACCATCTACTCCTGGATCCAACGTTACAAACCTATCCTCACCTTCCTAAAACTCAGAAAGAACTACAACATCGACCCCTCCACCCTCATCACAACCCAGAATTTCCACCACCAGCAGATCTATCCGTTCAAATACCACCACCTCAAGTTAAACATCCACTCCAAGAAGCGACCGGAACTCAGGAGATACATCAATTGGACCCGCAGGACAATGTCCGAGGGTCAAGAGGAGCGAGCGTAGCGAGTTCCACATGATGGAACGCTCTTTAGACAGGAAGATGTTTCTAAGTGGGCCCAGATGCTCATCTTTGAAAATAGAGCACAACACTTCTGTAAAACAAAAGGATAACATCTCTCCCGAGCTCACTCGCCTAGCCCTGAACTCCCAGCCAAAGAATACAAAAAAGTCGCCCCATGAGATCGTTCAGGACTTTTTCCTGATCAACGACTCTACCACAGTAGCCACCGAACTACCAGTTTTCATCAATTCTTCAGAAACAGATCTCGAGGTAGATGAACCCATCACCGGCCACATCGACCTCGTACAGATCAGATACGACAATCTTTACATCTTAGACTATAAGCCGAACCTCAACCGACCGGAACGCCACGCATCCCAACTAGCCTTATACAAAAAAGCCATCCAACGCCGCACATCGATACCGGAACACAAAATTCACACGACAGCTTTCAACCACCACGCTTACTACGAATTCGTTTGAGCGAAATAGATTAAAAGGAAAAGGGTAATCAGGTATAGAGAACATGGACCAAGAACGATTGAAAGCATTGATACAGGGAGGTGAATCTGCCAAGACCGAGTTCAAAGAGTCATTGAGCTTGAGCGAATCCATCGGTAAAACGATCTCCAGTTTCTCCAACGCAAGCGGTGGTACAATCGTCATTGGAATAAATGACTCAGGAACGATCAAGGGCGTAGACCTGGGAAAAGACACTCTTGAAAAACTGGCGAACCGCATAAAGCATCACACCGATCCGAAGATCTATCCTTCGATAAGCACAGAAATAATCGATGGAAAATATTTGATCATGATCAAGGTTGAAGAAAATCCTGAAAAACCGGTCTTTTACAGGGGTAACGCCTACAAAAGAATCGGCAAGAGCACACACAAGCTCACTTCCTCGGAGATCAGGAATCTAGCTAAAAACTCCGGAGAAAAAGTTTACTGGGACGAGCAGATATGCGAGGAAGCTACGTTAGACGATATCGATGAAGAGAAGGTCAAATGGTATCTGAGCCGTAGAAAAGATGTAAGAGGTAATAGTAAACCGTCAGGCATGCCCATAAACAGTTTGTTATGCAATATTGGCGCTGTTAAAAAAATTGACGGTGATTTCAAACCTACCAACGCAGGTGTTTTATTTTTTGCTGAAAAACCTCAACGATTCATCCATCAGTCGAGGCTTAGGGCAGCAAGATTTTCAGGAAGAAAGGTCACTAGAGATTTCACAGATAGAAATGATTACGAAGGAGCTGTTTGGGAGATTGTAGAAGGGATTGAACGATTTTTTAGAAATAATATCAAAACATTTGGATTCAGAACTGAATTAGATTTTAAAAGGATTGATAAGAACGAATCCAATCATCGCTTTAAGAGAATGTGTTATTAACGCGCTCATCCACAGGGATTATAATAAACCAGCTGATACGAGGGTTATGATTTTTGATGATCGAATAGAAATCATAAACCCGGGATCATTTCCAGAGGGAGTTTCTCCAAAAAACCCTAAACATGTCCCTGTGAATCCAGTTTTATCTCAGTTGATGTACGATGTGGGTCTAGTCGAAAAATATGGAACTGGAATATATATGATACGAGAAAAATGTGAAGAACACGGAATGCCTGAACCAGAATATGAAATTGATCCAATCGAGACCAAGGTGATCTTCAAATCTCCTGGGAAAGCGGTCCTTCTTTCTGAACTAGAAGAAAATACCGAAATTAACCAAAGGATGAGAGAGGGATTGAAGTATGCATTGCGAGAAGGTAGTATAAGCAATAAAGAATATAGAAAAATCAACGATGTGTCTCATGATACAGCAAATAATGAACTTACAAAGCTCTTTGAGTTAGACCTGTTAGACCGTGTTGGAGAAGGAAGAGCTACTAGATACAAGCCTAAAATCTGATGATTACCTGATGATTATCTGATGATTATATCGAGAATCTTCGATGATAGAATTGAGATATGGAATCCTGGAAGACTGCCAGAGGGATGGAGTGTTGAAACTCTAAAACAAAAACACGAGTCTAAACCTTTCAACCCTCTCCTCGCGAAGATGTTTTTTCTAGGCGGGTATAGGAACAAAATCACGTACAATTTTGTGATTAGGGGGAATTTTAACAAAATTCTCACGCATCGAAGAATGGGGTCGAGGAACTATAGATATGATCGAGGATACTATAGATCACGGTCTTCCAGAACCAGAGTTTGAAGATACTGGTACTGCTATTGTAGTGACTTTCAGAAAAAGCAAACTAACAGAGGAATACCTCAAAGAAATTGTTATCAATGATAGACAACAAGAAATAATAAAGTACCTCATGGAAAATGAAAATATTACAAGTTCAGAATATGCTGAGATATTTGATATCACTCAACGCACGGCTCGCAATGATTTGAGAGACCTGTGTGAAAAAGACGTTTTGGAAAGGAAAGGAAGAAGTGATAAAACAACTGTTTATGTTTTAGCGGAAAATGCGATGTGATTTTCCGCCTCTCACTACGAGCAGATCTCTCGTGATATTTCGGGAATCAAATTCCCGATATCGATGAAAAAATAGAATTTTTCCAGTAGATATTTATGGAACAGCGTTCCATATAGCGATAGAAAATTTAGAATTTTCTAGTAGGCACGTAGGAATCAAATTCCTACTGTCGATGTGATTTCACCTGAAATTACAGTAGATTTAGCGGAAATTTAGCGGAAATTTAGCGGAAAAAAATTCCGGTATATAACCTGATCTAGCCTTATGGTTAATCATTCTTGATTTCTAGTATGTAGTATCAATACCATTTAGTGTTGGAGAAGGAAGAGCTACTAGGTACAAGCCTAAAAACTGATGATTATATCGAGGAACTTATAGATGGATGGGACAAGATCATTAAAGAACATCCTTTATCGCCAAGACTTCCAAGGATCGAATCCGATGAACATTCTACAACAGTAACGATATTTTCAACAGAGGAACAATTTAGGGAAGAAGAAAAAGAAGAGGTCGAGCTCAACGAGAGACAGATAAAGGCATTAAAATACCTTGAAGAACATGAGAAAATAACGAATAGAGAATATCGAGAGATAAACGATGCTTCGAGACAGACTGCTAAAAGAGACATCTCAAATCTAGTAGAAAGAGGGCTCTTAAAACAGAAAGGAAAGGGTAAAGGTACCTATTACACCTTGTAAATCCATAAAAAAGATAAATGTACCAAATGTACCATAAATGTACCATAAACGTACCATAAAACAAAATGAAACGGATAAAAAAAGAAACCCACTATAAATTGGCATAGAATGTCGGGAAATGGGAATCCCTATTGAAGCGATAAGAGAGGCTATAACCAATGCTATCTGTCACAGAGATTACAGGATAGCCAGTAATGTTCAGATCAAGATAGCAGTGTTCAACGAGTACGGATACTATGAGTTCAACCGATGATTACCGATATATGAACGAAACTTACCATATATCACCGATTTCGTCAAGATAACCGTAAAGCTTATTACGCATATTATGACATAACTAGACGTATATGTCTAATATAAACAAAAATGGCGTAAAGATAAAATCACTATCACCCACAGAACAGATGATATATTCGGAACTTTACTCGGAGAGGGTGATCACTACCGATGATGTCAAGGATATCATCGGCCAAAAGGCCCCCGATTACATAACTAACCTTAGGGAAAAGGGTTACATAAAAAAGATAAGGAAAGGGCTTTACGCCATAGTATCTCCGGATATGATAGGTGAAGACATAAAACCGGACAAGTTCCTTATCGCCGATAAAGCCAAAGGCGATCACTATATATCCCATCATTCTGCTTTGGAGATCCACGGCCTGGCTCAAACCATCCACAACCGGGTTTATATCACATCATCGACGCCCAGCAGGTCTTTTAGATACGAAGACATCGAGTATAAATTTATAACCACAAAATACTTTTTCGGCTTTGAGGAAAAGAACCGATTGAACTCTACTATAACCGTAAGTGATAGGGAAAAAACAATACTAGACTGCATCAGGAACATCAAGTATGCAGGAGGATTAGAAGAACTGATAAAGAGTCTTGAAGGGGTACACAGCCTCGATTGGGATAAGCTCCTAGACTATCTATGTAAGATAGATGAAAATAGCCTGTACCAGAAGACTGGTTTCATACTCGATGAACTCGATACTCGATTTCCGGTAGAAGATAAGGTCCTCTCTAAAGTAGGAAAAAGGACGTATTACATCCATGAAAATAAAGATTCGTTTTATGTGAAAAAATGGAATCTGATGGTTCCGAAAAAATTCCAGGAGTGGATCACCAGTGCCTAAGCTAGATAGATAGATTGTCCCGTAAGATCTTCAATATTTTGAACTACGAACCCTGAAAATGTGTCCATCACGAGGTCTATGACCGAGTAAGCGTCAGAAACATTTATCTAACTTACGACAAAAGCAAGTTTCGTTGAAGACCAGGAATCTGTTTATTCCTGTGAAATATTCGGTTGATTTCCTCTTTTTTTCTCTCTCTTACTACCCTATCCGATTCAACGCATACATTCACCCGTCTCCCCCCGCAAAACCTTAAAAATCAGCTCAACCATAGGATGAACCGGTGAGATAACAGATGACCAAAGCTCAGAACATGCCAAAACTCCACAGCCCCTTCGTCAGAGAGCTCGATGAGAACGAGAACTACGTTGTCAAAGACCAGATAAACGAAGGCTACGATTGGGTCTTCCAGGACGACTCCGTGATAGCGGTGGAAAAGCTCGACGGCACCAACGTATCGATAATTATCGAGGACGGAGAGATAGTCGAGGTTTGGAATCGTATGAACCGCATCCCTTTCTTCAGTAAACACGGGGCATTCATAATGAAGGGTTTGATCAACTCCTATTCTAAGGGATACATGGATGACCTGGAAGACGGGCAGTATTTCGGTGAACTAGTGGGGCCCAGTCCCAAACGGAATGAAAATAAATACGACCTGGACCAACGCTTATGGATACCTTTCTCGACCTACGGTCAAGATAAACTCGTTTATCACTCATGGGGCAAATATCCCAAGACGTACGGATCCATCACTAAATGGTTCAAAGATGATCTCGTACCGTTGTTCTACGCTAAAACACACAAGATGAAGTACGATGAAGCCAAAGAGGTAGGCTACGTAGAGGGTGTGGTGTTCACCCACCCAGACGGTCGGATGGCGAAACTGAGGAAAGATATGTTCCCGTTTTTCTATGAAGATGAGTAAAACACGTTGAAATCTCCCGCCCGCCCAACAGATTCAAAACAGATAATCCACAATACTTCCTCTCCGGAAACCCCTATACACTCGCCCAGGGATAGCTCTACCGGGAAGCTTGGTAAAAGACCACTTTTACTTTCACCTTGATCCCCTACCCAAACGATTATATTTATTATAGTGGTGTGCATTATTTTGTGAGCATACGTTCTATTAAATATGTGTGATGCCGTATATAACACTCAAATTACCTCACAACGGATAGTACCCCGAAACAACAGGAAACCTAATATATATCAGCTCGTATCGGATAAGTACGGAGAGAAGGCGGTATATCCCTTCTAAAGTAGGTGATGTTCACCAAACCGCCTTCCCTCCGCCTTTTACCATGACGAACTCACCGGACGGTCCCGGATCTCCCGGTACACAAAAATATTTCATCCGCACCTTCGGCCAGGGATATAGTTGAAGACCTTACTTTTTGTATAGAAGTGTCTTCAATCTATGTGTGGAAAGCGAAACTTTCGTCCTAAAAGTTTCGTTTTGCACTATAAAAGGACAACAGGTTTATATCCGTATATATCATAGGGAGCTCACGGATGTGTTAAAAATGAGCAAAAAAGGACTGAAAAATTTTCCCGGCGAATTCTTGTTCAAAAAAGCCAACAAGGCCTACGAAAAGAAAAAGGCACAGATCATCGCCTACATCGAGGAAGAGAAGAAGAACAGCGACAAGTCCACACTGGAGATAATCGACAACATCGCCAAAAAGGACAAGGAAGATTCTTACTGGATCTGGCTCATCTACGTCCTTGACCTTGAGCTGAAGATAGACGAAAAAACCTACGAGAACTCCTACTTCAGCGGCCGATGCATAGATTGCAAACACATTTTTACGTTCACGGAGACCCAAAAGGACCGGGAAGAGGTCAAGTGTGACAACTGTCAGCGGACCTATACCCCGGATGACATGTTGGAATGTTGTTGTTAACCACACATTGGATCACGAGGCACACTTGCCGATGTTTCGGAATTACTACGTAATTCCAAATACTGATGGAATTGTCTTGCAATTCCAATAAGAGTGAGAGGCGGAACTAGTTCCGGTGGAATCCAATATCCGGTTGGTGTCCCCGTTATCCAGAACACCAAAAACAACCACACTACTCACCCCAAAATTCTGTCCGATATGCGGTTGGTATAACACCAAAAATTACGATATTCGGTTGATGCCAACCGGATATCATAGCGGCTGTCAACCGCAAATCAAAATCCAAATCAACCGTGTTTGATGGCTTTCGTCCTCGGATAACAGTAAATGATCATTATTATTTCGGCGTGTGAACATGAGGGAATGAATGATATCGTTCAGAAAACTGAAGATATATTCAACTTGGAACCCAAAATATTCTCGAATCGAAAAATGGTGTGAGATTGGACATATTCTACAAACAGGTGTGTAACGGTTTAATTTGCGGAGTTTGGGTAAGTTAAGTGATTAACAACTATAAATACTACCTTCCTTTTGAGGTAGTATATAAACGTGATACAATGGCAAAAGTGGAATACGATATGGTATTGGAACGAGATATCCCGGATGTGGACATCCTGGTGGCGGGTTTTCCCGGTTTGGGACTCATAGGCGGCATCGCATCGGAGCAATTGATCAATACACTCGATCTGGAACAGGTTGCCTCATTGCATTGCGACGAGTTTCCACCCACGGCGGTGATCTTCAACGGCATACCCCGGAGACCGGTACGCATCTTTGGCAGCGACAATTTCATGCTGATAAAGTCGGACATGATAATCCCAAGCCATCTTGCCTCCTCCCTGGCCTCCTGGTTGGTAGACTGGTCAAAGGATAATCACATCGATGAGATAATAATATTCGATGGCATACTCGGTTCCGAAAGTGAAGAGAAGAAGGTGTGGGGTGTCCTGAGCGCCCATTCGGTGGAAAGCGAAGCCAGAAAATTTCATGTGGATGTAATCGACAGGGGTGCCATATCGGGCATATCCAGCTCCATACTCCTGGAAGCTCACGAGAAGAAATTGAAGGCCCTGGGTCTTTTCGCCGAAGGAAACCCCGAACTCCCGGATGCAAGGGCCTCCGCCAATTTACTCAACAAATTCTCGGATTATACCGGGATAACCATAGAGACGGAAACCCTCATCGAAAGTGCCCGGCATCTTGAGAACGAGTACATAAAACTCATACAACAAACAAAGATAGCCCACGGGGCCATGGAACACCAAACTGCCCATCCACCACTTTACGGATAGATACCATGTTGGAAGAAAGATCAGCCGGTGTTCTTGTTTACCGTGAGTTTGAAAGAAGGGAGTACCTCCTCCTCCATTACCCGGCCGGGCATTGGGATTATCCTAAGGGTCACGTCGAGGAGGGCGAAGGTCCCAGGGAAACGGCCGTACGTGAACTGAAAGAAGAAACAGGCATATCCCCCGACAACGTCGAACTGGAAGAGGATTTTGTGGAGGTGATAGATTACACCTACCACAAAAAGAATGAGTTCTCCCACAAGGAAGTTACCTACTTTCTGGGAAAGAGTAATGTCAAGGATATTAAGATATCCAGGGAACACCAGGATTACATATGGCTGCCTTACGAGCGTGCATTGAAAAGGTTGACCTTCTGGAACGCAAAAAAAGTGATGAAGAGCGCCGAGAAGTTTTTAGGCGGCAGGAACCCGGGGGAAGGGGATGACCCTCTCGCCGGGCCGTAGATCGTTCAAACCACCCCGGATACACTCCATGGATGACTAAGATGGTTTTGCGGATGTCCATTTCTCCAGGGTATCGATACTGTCTTCCGGACCCCTTGTGAATATCATATCGCCACCCATGAGGCAGACGTTCTCGTCGGGACCGTACATCCACTCCCGACCCCTCTTTATGGCCACCACCCACATCCCCGTTTCACTGGCAAGCCTTACCTGACCCAGGGTTTTGCCGTCAAGGAAGGAGCCCTTGTGTACGGGTCTTTTGAGCATTATGGTATCGGATTCCTGAATACTCTGTCTGAGAACGGGATGTATCTCGATATCCCTCAAAACCACATCCGCTATATCCAGTGCAGCGTCGGCTATCCTTTCTATGGCGTCGGCAACTTTCATAAATACCAACGCTCTGTCGAAATTACCGGTCTCCCTGTATCTGGTCAGGGCGGCCTTCTGTATCTCTTCGTAAAGAAAGTCGATCCACTCTTCCAGCTCGACCACCTCCTCGGCGATATCGCGATTATAGTACAAAAGGGCCGAGTATGCCAGGTCCAGCATCAATTCCGATGTATTCTTCATCTCCAGGAGTTTCTTCTCTGTTTCCCTCATGAGACCACCTGGTCCCAGGTGCGCCGTCCGGACGCAACCTCCTTCAACTCCTCGAAGCCCGCATCCACACCGGACACGATGACGATATCACCGGTTTCCAGTCCGTGATGGCCGTGGGGACCGTATATCCATCGGTTCCGTCTCCTTATGGCGATAATACGTACACCCGTGAACGATTCTATCCTTAGTTCCCCTATGGATCGTCCCACGATGTCAGAATCGTCGTATACCTTCAGGGCGTGTATCTTCTCGTCCGCCTCGCTAAGGATATGGGGCATCAAAGGACGCACCTCAACGCCCATGTTGAGGATACCCACCATGTCCTTCGCTGCATCGGATATCTTCTCGGAAGCCGAGGCCACCTGCAGTAGACCGCTGAGGCGTTCGGCGTCCTCCAGGGTTCTGGCGGACAGCATGCTCTTGAGGCGGATAAGGTACATCATCTTGTCCATCTCGGCCTCCAGATGCCCTACCTCTTCCGCAAGGTCCATGTTATCGTAAAGTATCGCCGCGTAGGCAAGGTCTGTTATCAATTCCGAATAATCCTTCATCAGGGTCAACAATTCCCTTACCGAGGTGTCTTCGTATTTGATCTCTTCATGCTCTTCTTCAATATTTTTAACTATTTTTCTTCTTTTTCTTCTCATAATATCACCACCCAAACCATGAGGAACAGGGCCAGGATACTGATGAAGTCCGCAAGAGTAGTTGTCACGGGTATCACTATATTGTCCGGGTCCAGCCTCTTCTTGTAGGAGATAAGAGATACCAGTACGGCCAATACGATGGTGGAAAGGGTGATGATCACCCCTGCCCCCACGATGATGAATATCAGGTTCAAAGCCAGAACTCCGAGGTCAACAAGACCTGAGGAGGCAGCAACACCCAGGGCAAGTGCTGTGTAAGTGACCGCACCCATGATGAGGGTAAGGAACATGTTCTCCCTCATCTCCCTATCCAATAACTCGGGTTTTATGTAACCGGAATGGAACCCGGAGGAGATCCTGGCACCCAGTATCGCCCCGATATTGCCCCCCAGGCCGTTCATAACCGGTAGGATAACCAGGAATACTGGAAAGATGATGAGCGTGTCTTCGATGGAATGAAGTACCTGACCACCCATGATACCGATCAAGGCCATTATGGACAACAGAGGAGCGCTCTGCCTAAATATATCTTTCCAATGGTAGTTCACATTATCAGCCCCCCTATCATGTATGCGAAGAAGAACAGCACCAGGAGGGTTATCACATCACCCACGGTGGTAAGGAGAGGGCCGCTTATGTTATCCGGGTCGATCCTCAACCTGATTGCCCCCATGACGATGAAGTATGTGACCAGTGACAGTATAAAACCCGAGGAAAGGCCCGTAAGCACGGATATCAGGGTCAGGGCGATAAGGGTATCAAGGGTAACGGTGAAGGAGAGGGCATAGCTGGTGGCCCAGAACAGGAGGGGTAGCATCGCGCCCACGAACACACTCAGGCTCCACGAACTTTTAAGGTTCTCCATGGTCACCTTGGATGTGAGTCCGTGCTCGACTATACCGAGATGATAGGCCGAGCCCATCCGGGAGCCCATGGTAGAACATATGTTGCCCCGCATATCGATTATGGCCGGTATCAGGGCTATGAGACCGGGCACCATCCTCAGCACATCCACCATCCCCCCGAGTATGATCCCGGACAAGGCACCGCCTATAGCACATAAGAACAGGACCGGAAGGGTCTCCTGCAGCACCTTTTTCCTTTCCATCGGTGGTTATGGGTAACCATCATGTATAAAATTTTTCCCGTACAGATTCGAGAAGTTTGTTCAATCCCATCCGATCTGGTCCAATTCCCTGTCCTCTTTGGTGGCCTTCTTGAATTCCTTCCAGTGCTTTTTACAGAGGTAGGCGGTGCTGCCTTCGGCCTCAACATCGAGATCGGCTTTCTTTTCAGCCTTTCCCACAGGTACGGACTTCTTTTTTGGCTCGTCGCATCCCTTTACATCGCATGTTTTCTTCTTGCTGCGCGTATGTTTCACATTTACCACCTTGACCCGAAGATGGCCCCGGAAGGTAATAATATTTTCCCTCTAGATTTTTGGTCAATATTCACCTTTAGGTGTGTTCACCCGCCGGATACCGACATCCCGGATATCCTGACGGAGGGAAGTTCCAATTTGATCTGTCGTGGGCCCATACGGAAGAATGTCCTCCTGTGGTCGTCCCCCAACTCCATCCGGAGCATGCACTCGTGGATATTTCCCGATATCATCATTCCGTCCAACCGTCCCGCCCTTTGGCCCTTCTCGATCTTCCAGGCAGAGTTGGCGACCACACTAAAATCCCCACTCACCGGATTGGCGGTGTGGGCCCCCATGACTTCGTCGATGTAGACACCCCTTTCAGGGAACATGGCATCCGTCTCCGAATCGCCGCCTTTCAATATCAGGTTCATGTCGGAGATCATGGGTGGAGATTTGAAGCTTCCGCGAAATCCGTTCCCCGTACTTCCCGTACGGCTCTTCACCCCTTCCTTGAGGTCGTACAGGAAATTCTTGAGAACCCCATCCGATATTACGGGTAGGGGTGTGCACGATAGGCCCTCGTCATCGAAGGCCCTGCTGCCCATACCCCAATCCTTTGTGGGGTCATCCACGAGGTTCACCTTACCATCCGCTACGGACTCGCCGAGCTTCCCATTGTAAACCGACTTGTTCTTGCGTACGTTCTCCCCGGATATGGAAGGCACCAGTGTAAAACGGAAGATACCGGAGAAGGCATCGGGACTCATCACCACGGTTTGGGGTGAGGTCGGTGTATCCGATGATTCTCTCATGGAATCCACTTTCTCTCCGGAACTCCTGCCCAGATTCCTAAAATCTATGTCCAACCTTCTGGAACAGTCTGATTCGGATGCCGTTAATGAAGTTCTCTCGCCGTGTATCGTGGCTGTGACCCCGGCCAACAATGATGTACTAGACCCTTCCAGTAGCGTACCGGAGGTATTACCCACAGCGATACTGTCCGTATAAAGTATCAGAGCTCCATTCGTAGCTACGATATCATCTTTTACATCCCTGACAGCCTCGATCATATCCCTGGCAAGGTCCATCCCTTCACCTCCGTCCATAACAGTCAATATCCTTTCATCGAAGTTCTTTACCTTCGATACCTTTTCGGTTGACGGAAAGGTCAGATCCAGCTTCTGAGAGAATCCGGATAACTCCTTGGCCTTGAGCACACCTCTTTCCTCCTTGCCGGGAACGCAGTATGCGAAGCCGAGCTTCCCGTCTTTCCGCACCCTTATACCAAGGCCCACTTCCTCGAAGTCCGAGATATCGCTTACCTCACCCTTGTTTATGGCGTACGCAAGGTTACGGCTCTCCATGCCGTACACATCGCCCTGGAGACCGTGTTTTTTCATCTTCTCCAACGCCTCCTTTACGCTTTCTAGTATCATGGTTCATCTACCTCCCACGGTAACTTCGGATATGAGAACCTGGGGTCCGCCGTCCGACACCGGTGCCGATTGCCCCTTGCCGCAGTGCCCGACTCCCGTTTTCATCTCGTCCGTTATCCCGGTGATCTTCCTAAGGGTGTCCAGGGTGAACCCGCTGAAGCTCACATCCCTCAGAGGTTTTGTTATCTCTCCCTTTTCCACCAGATAGGCCACCTGGGCGTTGAACTGAAAAGTTCCCTGGGCCGGGCTTACCTGCCCTCCGCTGGACGAACGGGCGTATATACCCCTATGGACATCTTCCAGCAACTCTTCCAGCTTCATGTCACCGGCCTTCATGAGTGTGTTGCTCATCCTCACTATGGGTTTGACCCTGAAGTCCTCGGCCCTTGCTCCACCGTTGGGTTCGAGGCCCAGCTTCCATGCACTTTCACGATCAAGGATGTAATCATTCAATTTTCCACCGTCGACGAGTATTCTTGGCCGTGCTTTTGTTCCTTCGTCATCATATGGAAAGCTGCCGTACCCCGGGAATGTGGGGTCATCCGTTATGGTCACGTTCTCTCCGGCTACCATCTCGCCGAGTTTACGGGCCAGGCAGCTGTTACCGCTGGTGACCAGGTCCCCTTCGGCGGCATGACCGAAGGCTTCGTGGACGAAAACTCCTGTGAGGTGATGGTCCATTATCAGGGGTAACCTACCGCTGGGCGCAGTATCCGCACCCAGGAGGTCACGAAGTCTGTCCAGCACCGTATCCACCTTCTCGTAGGCCCCCTCCCGCAACTCGTACCCACCCGTACCGCCACCACCCTCGGACGCCTGTTGTATGCTACCATTTTCCTTCCCGGTGACCACCATATAGGTAACAAGTCTGGGGATCTCCATCATCACATGCGTGCCTTCACTGTTCACGATCTCCTTTTTAACCACCGAGTCCCTGTATATTATGTCCGCGCTTTTGACCCAGTCACGTTCCAAGAAGTTATGTATCTCCTTCATGAAGGATACCTTCTCCTGGAAACTAACATCCTCGAACCTTATCTTGGCGGGCATATACTCCTTGCAGGTAACGGGGTTTATCGTCGCCACCCCCGTTTTCTCCTCTTTGAATGTATGGTTCTGCTTTGCCATTGCAAGTGCACGTCGGGCGGCATCTTCCAGTCGTTCAAGGGCCGAGGTGCCCACACAGCCCCAGCCGTTCCCGTATAGGACCCTCACCATGGCCCCCTCTTCCTCTCCGCTTACCATCTGTTCTACGTTTCCGTCCTTCAGTACGAGATGATTAACATCCCATCTCTCTTTCCGGACATCACAGAACCTTGCACCTTGTTCCACGATACCGTCAACCATCTTCTTCAATGTCATCCCACCGCAAGATATGTTATCAACTAAAAATCTGTTGGTCACGGAGGTGATTTAAAAATATGGTGGAAAGGGTTTCGAAAGTGTGTTATACGATATGTACGAATCAACCGATCTTCTTTACCTTCGTGGCTCTGGGCCCCTTCTCGCCCGCTTCCTTTTCGAACTCTACTTGGTCCCCTTCTCTCAAGGTGTGTTCTTCTATATCGCTGCGGTGAACGAAGAGATCTTCGCTCCCATCGTCGGGTTCGATGAACCCGTAGTTCTTCATATCGCTGAAGAATTTTACTTTTCCTTTCATCGTACGTCTCCTATTCTATGTTTAGTAAGCACCTTTAAACTTCATTGCATATAAACTTTGGTATGGGATCCGCCGTTGTTAAGGGCTCCCACGAAAGAGATATATCCATGTGATGTTTTATGTTTAAGGGATACAATGGATAACACAACCAGATTCGGTGTCTCTCTTCCCGGCGACTTGCTGGAAGAGTTCGACCGCAAGATAAAGGATAAGATGTACGCCAATCGTTCGGAAGCCATAAGGGACCTGATACGCGATTTTCTCGTACGTGAAAAATGGGAAGGCTCCTCACACGATGTATACGGTTCCCTCACCCTCATCTACGACCATGAGATAAGGGGGATATCTGACAAGCTCACCGGCATCCAGCATCACGACCACACCCATATCGTATCCACTATGCACATACACCTCGACCAGCAAAACTGCATGGAGATGATGGCCATAAAGGGCAAAGCGTCTGATGTGAAAAAGATCGCCGACAGATTGATATCCACAAAGGGTGTGAAGCACGGTAAACTGGTGATGACCGCACTGTGACACCGCAAGATTTTTCATGTGTGTTTCGATGAGGTACCATGATAAGAAAACACGTTTACTTCAAAGGTAGGGTGCAGGGTGTATTCTTCAGGGCCAATACCATGGACAAGGCACGTGAAGAAGGCGTCATGGGCTGGGTGAAGAACCTGAGGGACGGCAGGGTAGAGGCCGTTTTCCAGGGGACGGAGGAAAAGGTCGACGAGGTCATACGCTGGTGTCGTGATGATCAACCCCATGCAAGGGTCACCGGCATGGAAGTGACGGAAGAGGAATACACAGGGGAGTTCGACGATTTCGAGATCATACGTTGAGGGCGATATATTGTACGTTATTGTACACACAAGTATTAAATAGCACAATAGGTTAGATGGCTTCATGAAAAGAAGGGATTTAGTTTGGCCGCCGAACAAGGCATGATGAAAACCCTCGGGGTATGACATCGGAGGAGCCACGATTCTCACCACTAGATCTCCTGGTCCATGACTATTGTGCGGATGACCGCAAAGAGGTGATAGATTGAATATATTTCCTGACAAGAACAGATACAAGAAAGATTGCGAAGAATATAACGTGATACCCGTCTTTTCGGTGATGAAGGCGGATCTGGAAACGCCCATATCCCTGTTCGTGAAAACCAAGGGTGGCTCACTGCTCGAATCCATAGAAAGCGGAGGCAATGTGGGTCGGTACTCCTTCATAACCATCGGTAAAAAATTGGAGATAGTACTCCGGGGGCGTCACTATACCATAAAACATTATCAGAAGGAGGAGCCCATGATCACCGAAGAATCCGGAGAGATGGACAACCCCCTGGAACGGGTACGGAGATTGATCGGGGAGTTCAACACCCCCGAATATGACGGATTACCTCCATTTTCGGGTGGCTTCATAGGGTATCTGGGGTACGAAACAGTTGCCTATTTCGAGAAGGTACCCGTACATGATCATGGTGCTTCGGATGTACCCGATGGGATCATCATCTCTCCCGAGGTTATAATAGTCCATGATATCCTCAAGAAAGACGTGACCATAGTGGTCACTACTTTTCCTGGCGACGACCACGAGAAGGCCTACCATGAGGCGGTGGACACCATCCGCGGATATGTCAGTATGATCAGTGAGCCGCTCGCTCCGGATGAATTCGCCCTGCATGAAGTTCACGGTGAACCCGAAGTGAGAGACAGAGACCTTTCCGAGGATGACTTCATATATGCCGTGGCCAGGTGCAAGAAGCACATCTTCGAGGGGGACATAATACAGGCGGTGATATCCAGGGAGTTCACCGTTGATACCGTTGCCCCCCCCTTCGATATCTACCGGAAGCTAAGGGTGCTCAACCCGTCCCCGTACCTTTTCTACCTGGACATGACGGATTTTCACCTGGTGGGCTCCTCACCGGAAGTGATGGTGCGTGTGCACGGTGACGAGATCCTGCTAAAACCCATCGCCGGTACCAGAAGAAGGGGGAACAATGTTACCGAAGACGAGAAGACCGCGGCCGAGCTACTTCGTGACGGTAAGGAAGCGGCCGAACATCTCATGCTGGTGGACCTTGGTCGTAACGACCTGGGCAGGGTCGCCAGGCCCGGTAGTGTGGAAGTCACCGATTTCAGATCCATAGAGAGATACTCCCATGTGATGCACATCGTTTCCACCATAAAGGCCAGGCTTAAGGAGGGCTGCGACGCCTTCGACGTGATAAGAGCGTGCTTCCCTGCGGGAACGGTGACCGGTGCCCCCAAGATACGTGCCATGGAGATAATCAACACCATCGAAAGTCACAGACGAGGACCCTACGGAGGTATGGTATTCAACCTCGGGTTCAACGGCAACCTTGACTCGTGTATCACCATCCGCTCCATGATACTGAAGGACGGTAGTGCAGTGATACGTTCCGGGGCCGGGATAGTTGCCGAATCCATAGAGATGAAGGAATACGATGAAACCACGGACAAAGCGGAGGCACTTATGGAAACCATAAGGACCACGGGGGGAACCCCATGATACTGCTCATTGATAATTACGACTCCTTCACCTACAACATATACCAGTATCTGGTGATGTTAGGGCACGATACCCGTGTGGTGAGGAACGATAGTGTAACCCCGGATGAGATCGCTAGCATGGAACCCACACACATCGTGATTTCCCCCGGACCGGGACGACCCGAGGACGCGGGTGTATCGGTGGAGGTGATACGGGAATTCGCAGGCAAGGTACCCATACTGGGTATATGCCTGGGTCATCAGTGCATAGCCTACGCCTTCGGTGGCGAGATAGTCAGGGCGGATAAGATCTACCACGGAAAAACTTCAGAGATAAACCACGATAAGAAGGGTTTGTTCAGCGGTTTGAACAACCCTCTGATAGAGACAAGATACCATTCGCTGGTGGTAAGGGAGGACACACTTCCCGACGTCCTGAAGGTAACGGCCATGAGCGAGGACGGCCAGGTGATGGGGATACGACATGTTGAACTCGATATACACGGCGTCCAGTTCCATCCGGAGTCCGTCTCCTCACAGGAAGGTATGAAGATACTGGAAAATTTTTTCCGGGAGGACAGGCAAAATGGCATGCTCAAGGAATATCTGGCGGTACTGGCCGACGGCCGCTCTCTTTCGGAAGAGGAGGCCGAATACGTGATGGAAGAGATAACCGAAGGGCGCGTAAAGGATTCCCAGATATCATCCATACTGACGGCTCTGAGGATCAAGGGAGAGACCATCGACGAGATAACGGGCTTTGCCAGGGTGATGCGAAGAAAATCCATCACCGTAGGTAAACCAAAGGGCATCAAGGTGATAGATACCTGCGGTACAGGGGGCGATTCCAGTGGCACCTTCAATATATCAACCGCTGCGGCCTTCATAAGCGCGGGGGCGGGATTGACGGTTGCAAAGCACGGTAACAGGTCCGTTACCTCCAAATGCGGTAGCGCGGATGTGTTGGAGCGTCTCGGTGTCGATACCGGCATCAAACCCGCGGATATGGAGAGGGCACTGAAAGAAGCTTCCATTTCATTCCTCTTCGCACCAAAACTACACCATTCCATAAGATACGCCATGGAAGTCAGGTGGGACATAGGCATAAAGACCATATTCAATATACTGGGTCCACTTACCAACCCCGCGGAGGCCGATTACCAGCTCATCGGAGTGTTCAAGAAGGACTACGTTGAGAAGATGGCCATCGCACTCAGTCGCCTGGGCTCAAAAAGGGCCATGGTGGTCCACGGAAGTGACGGCCTCGACGAAGTTACCATCACCGGCAGGACACATGTTTGCGAGGTGAAGGACGGATGGATAAGGTCCTACGATATACATCCTGCGGACTTCGGACTTTCGGTATGCGACCCCAAAGAGATCATGGGCGGTAGCGTATCTGAGAACGCATCGATCATACTTGACATACTCAGCGGAGAGAAAGGCTACAGGAGGGATGTGGCGGTGATAAACTCCGCATGTGCCATATACATTTCGGGGAAGGCGGAAACATTCTACGAGGCAGCCCGCATGGCGGAGAACTCCATCGACAGTGGTGCCGCACTTAGAAAGCTGGAACAGCTCAGGGAGATCACCACCCGGGGAAAATGAACATGGAGAGCATATTGCAGGCGATAACAGATAATATCATGAGGAAGAACCGTGAAGTGTTCGCCGGCTTTTCACCTGATGGATTCCAGCCCGAACGTACCACCCCTTTGTACACCTTCCGGGAGATCATAGACGAAAAATTCTTGCCCATATGCGAATTGAAAAGGTCCTCGCCTTCCAAGGGTATTATCCGTGAAGATTTTCGACCGCTACCCATCGCCAAGGAGTACGAGGCAGCCGGTGCAGGTGCCATATCCGTACTCACCGAAGAGGACCACTTCATGGGCAGCCCGGAGTACCTCTCACTCGTCAAGGAGAACGTTGAACTGCCGGTGCTGAGAAAGGATTTTGTGATACACGAGTACCAGGTATACGAGTCCTACAACATGGGCGCGGACATGGTCCTCCTCATATGCTCGTGCCTCGATAGTGAGAGATTGTTTGACCTCTACCATAAGATACTCTCCTTGGGTATGACACCCTTGGTTGAAGTACACGACCGGGACGAACTCGAGAAAGTTCTGGAACTCAAAGGTAAACATATCATCGGGGTGAACAACCGGGATCTTAGCACGTTTCGGGTGGATATACAGCGTTCTTTCGACCTCATAGAACTCATACCGGAGAATATACCCGTAATAAGCGAGTCGGGTATATCGACCAACGAAGATGTTACTAGATTGAAAAGAGCCGGCTTTGCCGGTATACTCGTGGGGGAATCACTCTTACGTGAAAGATCACCCGGGGAAGCGTTGAAGAGGCTATTGAATGGTTAAGGTAAAGGTATGCGGGATAACTCGTCGAGATGATCTCATCGCCCTGACGGAATTGAACATAGACTATGGGGGTTTTATCTTCCACAAGGTATCTCCAAGATACGTTACGCCGGATATGGTGGAAAAAATATCGGGTTCGATATCCGGTAAGATCGGGAAGGTGGGTGTATTCGTTAACGCACCCGGCGAGTATATTTCGGATGTGTACCACGGTTGTGGCCTCGACCTTGTCCAGCTACACGGTGACGAGACACCCGAGTTCTGCCATGATTTGAACATACCCTACTGGAAGGCCTTCAGGGTGTACCCGGGGTTCGATCTGGACAGGATACTTCGATACGAGCTAGACATCTGCTTGATAGATACCTATTCTGCTGATAAGTACGGTGGAACGGGAAGAACCATAGACCTGAACACCCTCAAGGAAGTGATCGCCGGACTCTCACATCATGATATACGGGTGATGGTGGCCGGAGGTATAGGTGCACATAACATAAATGATATTATAGAGATGAACCCCTACGGTGTGGATATAAACAGCACGGTGGAAACTTCTCCCGGGGTAAAGAGCAAGGAGAAAATATACGAGGTAATAAAGCATGTTCAATGAAGAGCAATATTTCGGTGAGTTCGGCGGCAGGTACGTCCCCGAGGCACTTTCCAGTGCCCTGGATGAACTCGACCGGGCATACCGGCGTTTGAAAGACGATAATGAGTTCAAACATGAGCTGGAGAGTGAATTGAACGATTACGTGGGTAGACCGTCACCCCTTTACCTTGCGGATAATCTTACCAGTAACTTAAGTGGCTCGAAGATATATCTTAAACTGGAGAGTCACAACCATACAGGGGCCCACAAGATAAACAACGCCGTGGGGCAGGCACTTGTTGCTAGAGAACTCGGTAAAAATGTACTGATAGCGGAGACGGGAGCGGGCCAGCACGGCCTTGCCACTGCTACGGTGGCCGCCAGATTCGGTATGGGCTGCAAGGTGTTCATGGGAGAGGTGGATATGAAAAGGCAGTACCCCAATGTGTATCTAATGCGACTTCTGGGTGCGGATGTTATTCCAGTTCCTCATGGAACCAGGACCCTGAAGGATGCCATCAACGCGACCCTCAAATACTGGATAGAGAATATCGAAGACTGCCATTACCTTCTCGGCTCGGCCCTGGGTCCCCACCCCTACCCCGCCATGGTCAGGGACTTCCAATCTGTCATCGGTAGGGAAGTGAGGGAGCAGATCATGGAGAAGGAAGGTAGACTACCGGATATGCTGGTTGCATGCGTGGGCGGTGGTTCCAACGCCCTGGGCCTATTTCACCCTTTCATGGACCAGGAAAACATAAGGATGATCGGTGTGGAGGCAGGGGGCAGGGGCGACGGTCCCGGTGAGCATGCCACACGTATCGCGGTTTCACAGCCCAAGCCGGGTATCGCACACGGCTACCTGTCTTATTTTTTGCAGGATGAAAACGGTCAACTGTTACCGACACATTCGGTGAGTGCCGGGCTCGACTATGCGGGTATAGGCCCCGAGCATGCCTGGCTGTACAAGGAGGGGAGAACGGAATATGTCTCGGTCAGGGACCACGAGGCCGTGGAAGCCTACAAGGTACTGGCAGGCTCCGAAGGGATAATACCCGCCCTGGAAAGTTCACATGCCGTCGCCTTCGCCCTGAAGGAGGCACCGAAACACGGCGGAGATCACATCATGGTGGTAAACATATCCGGAAGGGGAGATAAGGACATCTTCATCACCGCAGCCTTAACGGATAAAGACAACTGGAAGAATTTCTTAAAGGAGGAAGCATGTGATGTGTGAACTTGATATCGCCGGTGGTAGATTATCACTCATGACCCATGTGGTGGCAGGCTATCCGGACCTTGAGAGTTCCCTAGAACTCGCCGTTGCAATGGCTGACTCGGGAAGTGATATGATCGAGGTACAGATACCCTTTTCCGATCCTCTTGCAGACGGGCCCGTGATAATGAAGGCGAACCAGGTGGCCCTGGACGCGGGTATGACCCCCGTACAGGCCCTGGAGATGGTACGCGAGTTAAGGGTGTCTACGGGTATACCCGTGTTCGTGATGACCTATGCCAACATACCGTATTCCATGGGTCTGAAAAGATTTGTGACAATGGCACTGGAAGCCGATGTCAACGGTCTTATCATACCTGATATACCCTTCGACTCCTCGCTTCAGGAGTTTTTCAAACTCGTTTCCGAACACCGATTGAACAATATATATGTGGTGTCACCTGACATGGAGCCCGGAAGATTGCGTGATGCTATCGGTTCATCTTCAGGCTTCGTCTATACCACACTGAGGGTGGGTATCACAGGGGCAGACAGGGGAAATATATCAACCAAGGGTCTTGAATTTGTCAGGACGGTAAAAAGATACACCACATTGCCGGTGGCCGCGGGGTTCGGTATATCCAGTCCCGAGCAGTTCAGGTCTTTGGAGGGTATCGCGGATATCGGTGTCATAGGTAGCAAGCTCATCAAGATATACGATACCAGTGGTGCACACGGGGTGGAAAAATTCGTTAAGAGATGCGTATCCGACCATCTATGATGACCGTACGCACGATCCTATTCCGATATATCACAGAGATCACAACTCATATCGCAGGGCTCGATATGAACCTGTACGGAGATGGGAACTTTCAGGTTTTGTTTCAGTAAATACTCTATTTCCGTTTCCAAGTCTACTGATATACCATGGGCTTGACTTACGTCTTTCCGGCGTGGCAGTTCAACGTGGAAAGATAACAGGATAACCTCTTCACCTTCCGATATGGAAATACGGTGGGGGTTCTTAACATCTCTTCGCTTGTTGACCACGTCTCTGACCATATTTTCGATCTCTTTTTCCGGTATCTCCCACGGGTCAAGGTGTACATCCACGGAGGCGGAAAATTCCCGTTCGAGTATATCGGTAAGAAGGTGCGTTACCCTATGTGCCTGTTTCAGTGTTCCCGGCTCGGGGTCCATGTGTAGCGAGATGGCCATGTGATCTCCGTAGTCGTGTACCTTGATACCGTGGACGTCTTTTACGCCCTCTACCGCCTTTGACTTCTGTTTTATATCCTTCAACAATTCCTCCGACGGTGCCCTTCCCAGCAGCTTGTCGGCCCCCTTTCTGAGGTACGATGTGCCTATGTATCCCAGTATAACAGCTATCACCATACCCATCAACGGGTCGAGTTCCGGGAAGCCTATTTGCGAACCGTATATCGCCGCAAGAACCAGGACGGTTGTCAACGCATCCGATCGGTGATGCCATGCATCGGCTTTAAGGGATTCCACACTTTCCTTACGTCCGACGTAATAGCTTATCTCACCCATTACCTCCTTCACTACCGCCGTTACAATGATGATAACAAAAAACAACTTTTCCATGCTTATGGTTTCCGGTCCCACCATCAACGCCATCGCACCGTCGCTCATGAACTTAACAGCCACAACCACTAAAAGTATACCCACCACCAGCAGCGCCAGGTGATCCGCTCTGCCGTGGCCGAAGGGGTGACCCTCGTCGGCCGGTTTTTCCGATATTTTCAGGCCCAGGTACACCGCTCCGGAGCTGAGACTGTCGGAGAGTGTATGAAATGCGTCGGACAGAAGAGCGATGCTGCCAACTGCGATACCGATCCACAGTTTGACCCCGAAGATGATGATGTCTATGCATATGCTGGTGAGTGCAACCTTTTTAGGTACTTCATGATTTGAATGTTCGTGCATGATCGTTAACGGAATCATTGTGATTGAATTAAAGATTACGGGTTATATTGTGTTAACCCTTCCAAAATCCTTATACACAAGTACAAAATCTCTTCTATGTTGTAAACGCATCCGCAACAGCTCTTTCAGGGCCCATAGATATTGGCTCAACAAAAACTGTTCAGCCCATCGATGTGCCCTTCATCCGCAAATGCTCGTTCAGGGCCCATAGATATTGGCTCAATCATAGATTCAGTCTATCGATGGACCCACTCAATCACTCACGTTCATTCGTGGGCCCATAGATGCTGTCTCAATCATAGATTCAGCCCATCTATGCCCCCAAACTCGTTACACTCGTTTGGGCCCATAGATCAGTGGGAGATCGCTACCTTGGCATCTGGCAAAACTGTCGGCCAAACTGGTAGAGGCCGCGGGTTCAAATCCCGCTGGGTCCATTTTTCTGTGAAAAATGGTGGATTGGAAGCTTTGCTTCCGAGGGGTCCATTTATTTTCGTAGAAAATCAATGGGCTACGAAAAGTTATTTTGAAGTTTTGGTAAGGTCCATTATCGTTACGGTTCAATACACTCTTTTACCTTTGGATATCTTCGGGAAGGGGAACTAATCCCTGCCTTTGGACAAACATCCACTAAGGGCTTGCCTTTACCCATCGAGTGTGAACTCAACTGTCCAAACGATGTTCGCCTCTGTGGGATCGTTTATCCAATAACCCGTTATAGTTGAAGACCTTACTTTTTGTATAGAAGTGTCTTCAATCTATGTGTGGAAAGCGAAACTTTCGTCATAAAAGTTTCGTTTTGCACTATAAATCTGGAGTTCATATTGTTAGATGCTGATCTGTTAGGGTGCAAATTCCATGTAGTTCTCTTCGTCAAACCAGGCCGCTCTTATTCGTTTTAGAGGGGTACCGGTTCGATAGGAGAAGGCCTTGCAATATGTGTATAATTGGGTGGTCGGGTCCTCCTTTTCGGCGTTCGGTTTATAATCCAACAGAAATACTTTGCCGGATCTTATTTGAACTATGTCTATATGACCCGTTATGCTTGACTCCATTGCCTTATCGTAATACCATACCGGCAATCCGATGGCAACGGTGGCTTTGTCGCAGATAAGCATGAAGTGAGTAAAGCTGTGCTTTGCGAGCCAGCGGGAGCTCTGCTTCCAGCGTGTGTTCCACCTCCGTATGCCTGGATCTCCGATTTCTGTTGGCTTTGAGAGTTAATTCGGCCAGTTCACATGCGTTGTTTCTGGTTTTGTAGAGGTTAGGGTCTTCGGAAATACATGTGTTCAGCTTCGAAGCCTGTATCACTTTACCGTCATCATCGTTGAAAAGTTCGTCGGGACATAACTTCGGAACACTCATGATAAATTCGACTAGGTTTTTATGATACTTCTTCGCTTCCATCAGTTTACCTGTGTGATATTGAAAATCATATCTCAAGCCACCATGATAAAATGGAGTTTTTTTGATAAGAGAGGTTCCGTATATTCTTTTATGTTCTCTTCTAAGGCTCGAATATCCGCATATGTTTTCGAACTCTTTGATCCAGTTATGGACAGTCGATTTTGAAGTATTTACCTTATACCTGTGGTTAACGAGTTTGGATGTATCGGATAGGGTATTACCGGAATGATATAGTTTTAGGGCCTCTATGATAACTGCCGGCCTGTATGTTTTACCGGGAAAGGGATTGTGTACAAAGCGTTTTCCGCAGTTGTTACAGTGGTACTGCTGCCTACTACCTCTTTTTGTTTCTCTCTTTCCGCACTTTACTATAAAGATCGAATCGCATCCGGGGCATTTCATGATATCACGGTCCTTGATCTATGGTTCGAGGACAGGAAGAAGGAAAGGTATATAAGCCCTTCTTTCCGGTTGCATATCTCACGGATTTAGTATACTAACCATCTCACGGATCTGGGACAAAAGTGTGGGAGGGTTTATATATGAAAAGGGTAAAAAGCCGGATGTTCCAAATTTGTGAGATGATGTTGCAATTATTTGGGATTTTTGGATGCTGGTGTTTGGGAATTATTGTGCTAGATTTGTGAGATTTCACACGGATTTGGGACGAGAGTGGAGGAGAAAGGGTTGATACCGATCGTGTTACACAGTATCAGTAGTGTGGCCAACAAGGAGCATATTCTATTTCCTTTCATATTTTTCACCTCTTTCTTCTTTTTGACTTTTTCTTCTCATACTATAACTAGTTGTAATATAAATCATTATAACTGATATTATGGGCAAGGTTAAATTACTAAACTCAGGTACGCTAACAAAATCGGGATTACGTTTGTAATAAACCTCCCAAACACCGTCTCTATTATCGTACCACGTTATGTGAATTTTATCGTTATCAACAGCTATTTCAGGCCAGAATGAATTGCTGTTATCAGTGTAAGTCAGTCGGGTGTCTTCTCCCCAGACTCCAGATACATAGTTCTTATAATATATCTCGTTTCCCCCATCTCGTCCGTCGAACCACACCATGTGTACTTCATTTTCTGTTGCTACTATCCGAGGGCGCACTGCACGGATGGATGAGCTGGTAAGTACCTGTGCGTCGCTCCAATCTCCGCTACTAGTAGAATTACGGTGTAAGATCATGTCTACGCTGTTAGTTTCAACCCAAACAACATGCACATTACCGTCCCATACTGTAACATCAGGCCCAACCTCCCAATTACTTCCGCCTGCAAGCATTACCTCGTCCTGCCATGTAGCCCCGCTGTTTAGTGAGTGCCTGTAATATATGTCGAACTTTCCAGCACGTTCGTCGGACCATACTAAGTGTACATTAGAGCCTTCTACCGCTATGTTGGGACCTGCCGAAGCATACGGCGCATCTGTAAGGCGTACTTCCCCTTCCCACGTAAGGCCCCCGTCATGGCTGCGGTTGTAGTGCAGCTCCGTATTCGGTGGAAACGACTCGTCCTCATGCCTGCTATCCACCCAGACAACATGGACGTCCATCCCGTCCTCGCTTACGGCGATCTTCGGTGCCACGGAGTTATTCCCGTCGTCGCTGGAGATCATCCGCTCAGGGAGCCATGTGTCACCACCATCAACAGACCTTAGATACCTGACTTCTCGTGCTGATGCGTTGTTGTTATCCCAAACAACATGCACATCATCACCATTTACAGCGATATCTGGTCTCAAACAACCATATTCCAAAGGACCTATCATCACTGGCTCGTTCCAGTTTTCTCCCGCATCATTTGATCTAGTGTAAAATATTTGGCCTCCGAACCATGTACTCCTCCAGACAATATGTACAACTTCACCTTCAACTGCAATTGCAGGTTCTTGATCGGCAGTAGAATTGTACGATATCCTCATCCTCGCTCCACCCCTCAGCACTTCTCGTCCTGTAATCGTATGCACTTGAACTGTAGTTAGCATCGGACAACATCGCACCGCCCAGCACTACCACTACAATCATCAGAAAAGCGATGACGATGGAAACATACATCGACCTACTTCTGCCTTTCTCCCACCCTCGCATCCGTGCGCTCAGCACCCTCGTGATCGGCGTTTTTAGCAATTATTCTCCTCCGTTTGGATATTAACCTCATGAACTAGGAGTGTAAAAAA
>JAFDTY010000032.1 GCA_019594055.1 Candidatus Haladaptatiplasma halalkaliphilum
GACTGGAATCCCGACCGCGGCCTTTATCGGGATTTGCTCACGAGGAAAATATGCCAATATTTTACGAGCTGTTAGAATAGCGAGTGGGCGAGCTGTTCTGACTGGAATCCCGACCGCGGCCTTTATCGGGATTCCATAGGCCTTTGAACGGTTTTCACATCGAACAATGTTATATACTGGTATAATATAGATATAAGGCATGAAAGGACAGGCTAACCTTTAATCTTTGGCGGTTATGGACAATGGCTGTAAGGAATACTAGACAAAGGTATATCGGTTTCGAGATAACCGACGGAAAGGAACTGGAAAGAAAGGATATGATAATGATGATCAGAAATTCTTTCACCAAAGACGAATATGCGGATCTAGAACCCTGGCTAACTGTTTTCACGGGTAGTAAAGGTATTTTGAGGTGCAAGCATATAGGTAAGGAAAGAGCACTGGAGATACTCGATTCCATGGATATAGAGGGTGCAAAAGTAAAGACCGTTATCACCAGCGGAACCATCAGGAAAGTACAAAAGAAACTTTTCGGAGATTGAGTTATGAGTTTCCGTAATACCAAAAAGACACATGCACTCATCCTTGACGGATATGTGGACGAACCCGGTTTGCTTGGTGTGCCCCCCTATATATCACCGGAACCGCGACTCATCGCCGGTGCCCTGGAGGAAGCCGGACTTGACTGGGAATACATGACAGTAGATCAGTACAGAAATTACGGCCTGCCTCCTTCGGAAGTGTTGATCGTACACGGGGGCGTTACCGTCCCCGGGAAATATCTCGGGGGAACACCTCTTAGCAGGGCAGAATGTACAGAGATAGGTAAAAGGAACTCGGAGAGAGAGACCTATCTCGGAGGACCTCTGGCCAGGAGCATGGATGATGACATATACCATCACGTCGTCAAAAAGGACCTTTCGGTCTACCTACACGATTCGTTAACGGGCAAACCACAGGACAGGTGGATGACCGGGGGTGAAAGAGAGCGATGGCTTTTACGGGGTGCCGAGGTTGTGATGAAACATCCGTTATATCCGGATCCACTCCTTGCGGAGGTGGGCACTTACCGGGGTTGTATAAGATACTATACGGGCGGTTGCTCCTTTTGTTCGGAACCCCTATACGGTAAACCCGAATTCAGGGAACAAAAGGATGTGATACGTGAAATATCAAAACTGTACGATATGGGTATCAGGAATTTCAGACTGGGTGGGCAGTCATGCATAGTGAGCTACAAATCCAAGGGTCTCGGTGAGAGTGAAATACCGACCCCGAGGCCGGATGAGATACGGATACTTTTCGAAGGTATTTCACGAACCTGTCCGGAGATCAGAGTGCTTCATGTGGACAATTCAAACCCCGCTGTTATGGCGGAACATGCGGATGAAACCGAGGAGATCTTGGATATACTGGTGGACCATACAACACCCGGTAACGTACTGGCACTGGGCATGGAAACAGCTGACCCCAAGGTAATCGAAGTGAACAACCTCAATGCATCCCCCGAGGAAGTCGAAAAGGCGGTGATAATGATAAACAGGGCTGGCGCCCAAAGGGGTGGTAACGGTATGCCTCGACTGTTACCCGGTATCAACTTTCTCGCCGGTTTGGAGGGCGAAGGGCCTGAAACATATAACCTAAACCTTTCCTTTCTGAAAAAACTTCTGTCTTCGGGTCTTATGCTGAGAAGGATAAACATACGCCGTGTGCTCTCGCATCGTACGGAAAGCAGACTACGATATCCGGAAGAATACAAAAAGTTCAAATCCGCAGTAAGGGAATGTATCGACAGACCGATGCTTGAAAGTATGCTGCCGGTGGGAAGCGTACTGAAAGATGTGTACATGGAGTTGAGGAGCGGTAAACAGACCTTCGGGAGACAGATAGGCACCTATCCCCTTCTGATAGGTGTTGAGTACCCCCTGGAGTTAGGCAGTTACCATGATATAACTATCCTGTCCTACGGGTACAGAAGCGTTACCGGAGTACACCATCCCTTCTATCTGGATAAGGCAAGTTATTCACAGTTGAAGGCACTTCCCGGTATAGGCGAAAAGCGCGCCGCAAAAATATTCCGTGCCAGACCGACATCGGAAGATCAATTGCGGGGACTTTTGGACGACCAGGAGGTAGTCGGTGGTATTCTTAGGTACGCTGGTTTTTCTCGCTGAACTCAAACCACTTCCTTCAAACCTTCCCTGTACCTCCGGGATAGAGCGCTGTATAATTCCTTGTACTCGGTCCACATCACCTTAAAATCATGGTCCACCGTGCCCACGACCTTGGCGGGTATTCCTACAGCTATACACTGATCCGGTATCTCCTTACCGTTAACAACAACGGCCCCTTCACCCACAACACTCCATACCCCCACCGAGGCAAAGTCGCTGACTATGGCACCCATACCTATAGTGGCATAGTCCTTCACGGTTGCGCCGTGGATCACGGCGGCGTGGCCTACGGAAACCCAATCACCTATGACGGTCTTCTCTCCCGGTCTTGCGTGGATTACACAATTTTCCTGCACATTGGAATTGTTGCCTATTATTATTGTACCGTAGTCTCCCTTCAGCCTTGCACCGGGACCGATGTAGCAATTCTCACCGATCTCCACATCTCCGATAATATCCGCACTTTTGCTCACGTACGCACTATCATGTACCCTTGGTACCCTGCCTTCAAATTCATATATCGCCATGACCTGTTATTCGATTATCGTTAAATATATTTCGCGTTCGGGACGGTATCGTCGTGCCAAACAGTGATGATCATACACTTGCCAGGGCATCCAGTAGTTCATCGGGGGTTTCGAATCGTTCAACGCCCTCTATATCCCATGTTCCTATACCGAGGATCCGTTTGCCGTACTGAAGTGCCAGGGCGATCTCGGAAAGGGTTCCGTAGCCTCCGTCGATAGCCACCACCACGTCACCGTTGAGCACAACGAGGCTGTTCCTCACTGCGCCGAGGTTGGTAACTATACCATGAGTCAGATAGTCGTTCCCTTCATCCCTTGACCCCGACGGTAGTATACCGATGGTGGTACCACCCTGGGACTCCGCACCTCTGCATGCCGCCTCCATGACCCCTCCCTTTCCACCGCACACCAGCACTGCGCCCATACGGGCGATGCCTTTACCCACCTCTTGGGCTATACGGCGATCTTCCTCAGTACAGGTCTTAACGTCTCCGCCGATCACGCTTACGTACATGTGTGCGTATCAGCATAGGTTATATTATGGTTTTTCTTCGGGTAATAGATCAGTCAATACAGGTACGCTTAGTTCTATGTTATATTCTTTACAAGGTCCTTTAGATGCTCATAGCCCATCTACTGACAACAGGCTAAACCACATTAGTGATAGATGTACCTTCGCCAATAATCAACCATGGTTGAGAGTCGGAGTGTCAAGTATGTGTCCCTGAATTCTACATCTATACCTGCTCGTAGCCCTTCAGGAACGCCTTCTCGTTCATCTCCCTGAACCTTTCCGGTACACTCTGTCTTACCGCCTCCAGCATCTCATCCTTTGACATGGGCAGTACTCCCGTGGCGGTGAGCGCACCCACCATGACGATGTTCTGGGTGATTGCGGCCCCGGCCTCCATGGCGAGCTTTCTTGCATCCAACTTAACGAATCTATCGGTAACATCGTCGAGTGCTTCGAATATCTTGTCGATATTCGGATAGCTCTGTTTGCCGGTACTCACGGTAAAAGGGACTATCTGTGCGGTGTTGGTTATCACCCACGTATCTTCGGATGCCTTATTTATCGCCCTGTAGGTCTCTATGGGCTCGAAACCCAGCAATATGTCCGCATCTCCGTCGCCTATCAACGGGCTGTTTACCTTTTCTCCCAGTTTTACCGTGGTTACGACAACGCCCCCGCGCTGTGCCATACCGTGTACTTCGCTCATGAAGACGTCCAGACCTTTCGTTAGAGCGGCACGACCTATCACCTGGGAAGAGGTCAATATTCCCTGTCCCCCTACTCCGACTATAACGATATTTGTCATCTATTCCACCTCCGGTCCTATGGCGTCAAAGGGACACACCTGTGCACACTGGTCACACCCTATACAGAGGGTTGCGTTTATGGTAACAACATCTCCGTGACGTACGAGTGCCGTGCATCCGAATTTATCAGTACATACATGACATTGCTTACATGATTCCTGCTCCACGACGTAGGCAGGACCTTTTATCTTTCCTTCCTCTATCAATACACATGCGTGCTTGGGAACGACGACGGCTATGCCTGGGTGCTCGATGGCCCTTCGGAAAACTTCCGTGGTTTTCTCTATCTCGAAGGGGTCGACGGTTTCCACGAATTCCACGCCGGCACCCCGGGCCAGATCCTCTATAGACAGCATAGGTGCCGGATCGCCCATACCGGTGATACCGGTTCCGGGATGTGGCTGATGCCCCGTCATGGCAGTTGTTCTGTTATCCATGATCACATACACGAAATCGTGCTTATTGTACACGCCGCTGACCAGGGCGGGCAGACCGGAGTGGAAGAAGGTCGAATCGCCCAGGAAGGCAAAAACCTTCTGGTCGGTGTGTTTTGAAAAGCCTCCTGCGGCGCCCACACTGGAGCCCATGCACAGAAGGAAATCCGCGGTGTTCATGGGGTCCTGTATGCCCAGTGTATAACAGCCGATGTCCGTTGAATAGACCGCTTCTCTCTTACCCAAAGCACGTTTCACCGCGTAGAAGGTGGCGCGATGAGGGCATCCGGGGCAAAGCGAGGGTGGTCTGGTGGGTAAGGTGAATTCCTTGGGTTTGAGCGACCTGTCTTTTACATCGATATCCAATAATTTCGAAAGGGCATTGAGAACTATATCGGGGTTGTACTCGTACAGACGTGAGAAGTGTTCCGTGTGCTTTCCGTATATCTCCACCCGGGAGTTCACGTCCTTGGCCACTTGAGTAACCTTGTCCTCCAGGAAGGGTTCCAGCTCTTCCACCACCAATACACGCTCTGCGTCCTTTATGAATTCGGACACCTTGTCTTTTGGAAAGGGATTGGTCATACCGAGCTTCAATATCTTTACCGGTAGGTCATGAACTTCCTTGGCCTCCAGGGCGTAATTGAAACCGGCACCCGAGGCGATGATATGCAGTTCAGGTGTTTCGCAGTGGTATTCCACCGTGAACGGTGAATCCTCGGATATGGGTTCGGCCTCCTTCATATGGTGGAGTAGCCTGGGATGGTTTCTCAATGCAGTACTCGGTACTGCCACGAAACGCCCGGGGTCCTTCCGGAAATATCCTTTTTCAGCCGGTGGTTTCAACTCACCGAATTCGACTATTCCCCTGGCGTGGTTCACCCTGGTTGTGGTCCTTACGAGTACCGGTAACTCCAGTTGTTCGGAAAGCTCGAAGGCGTACTTCACCATTTCCTTGCACTCCCGTGGTGTGGTGGGTTCCAGCATGGGTATGTTGCCCAGTAGTGAATAGTAGCGATTGTCCTGTTCGTTCTGGCTCGAGTGCACCGACGGGTCTCCGGCTGCCACCAGTACCAGTCCGGCACGGGTGCCGCAGTACATGAGTGTCATCAAAGCGTCGGCGGCAACGTTAACGCCCACGTGCTTCATCCATACCATGGAGCGTACTCCGGAAACGGCGGCCGCAGCCCCGACTTCCAGTGCCACCTTCTCGTTGGCCGAGTACTCGAAGTACATACCGTACTCCTTGGCTATCTTTTCGAAGGTATTACCGATCTCGGAAGATGGTGTTCCCGGGTACGTGGATCCGTGGCCTATCCCGGCTTCCAATGCACCACGTACTATGGCTTCGTTACCCAGTAGCAGTATCTTCTTACCGGGTTCATCGAGGAGAAGTTCTTTCATTTTCAAACCACCTGCTCTTTTGTAAATGCTTCCTTTTTCAGAAGAAGTTCCCATTCCCTGTCAACGTTCACCTGTATGCGGTCTACCTCATTTTCAGGAAGGTGCCTGAACCGACCTTGCAGTTTCATGTATTCACGTACGGGTATCTTTTTCTTGGGTTTTTTGTATACGTTGTACACACCGTTCTCTATCTCGTACAGGGGGAACACGCAACTGTCCACTGCAAGCCTGCACAATTCCACTGTTATCGAGGGGTCGGAGCGCCATCCTGTGGGACAGGGTGCATATATGTGTATGAATTTCGGCCCGGGTATCTCCTTCGCCTTTCTCAACTTGTCTATCATGGACTCGGGATGTCCTATGCTTACCGTGGCGGCATAGGGGATACCGTGGGCGTTTACTATCTCCATCATGTTCTTCTTCGGGTTCTTCTTCCATGCCTGTCTGGATCCTACGGGTGTCGTGGTGGTCCATGCACCGTAGGGTGTGGCACCGCTCCTCTGGATACCGGTGTTCATATAGGCCTCGTTATCGTACATTATCTGTATGGTGTCGGTGCCCCGTTCGAGACATCCCGAAAGTGCTTGTATGCCTATGTCCGCGGTACCTCCGTCGCCTGCAAATCCCACTACCGTTACCTCGCGGCCTATACCATTTACATCCAATCCGGCTCTGACACCCGAGGATGCCGCTCCGGTGGCCTCGAAGGCATTGTACAGTAAAGGTATATCCAGGTTTCTCGAGGGCCAGACACCGGGTATTACTGCCCAACAGCAAGCGGGTAGGTTCATTATGGTATCCTTGCCCAGTGCCTTCAGCGTGTACCTCATGGCGTGGGCCGCACCGCAACCCGGGCATGCCGTGGTACCCTGGAACATCAGCTCTTCATCTGGTAATTTTGCCATCTTTATCGCCTCCATCGTTCCTGATTTATCCTGAGGTCCACCCATTCCACCTCTTCATCGAGTTCCTTATCCTGGAGAGAAAGGGTGTCCAGCATGATGTTCTTCAATATCTTTGGTGTAAGGTCCCTACCGCCCAGGCCGACGATGTAGTTCTTCAGTATGAGATCCTTGTGTCCGTAAAGAGCCGCCTTGATCTCTCCTGCAGAATCACCCATATGTCCAAAGGTATAGCTACGATCGAGGACACCCACAACGTTGACATTCCTGGTCAATTCCCTTAGCTTTTCCGCAGGGAACGGTCTGTATGTTCTGAGTCTCGCAAGGCCTATGTTGTGTCCCTCCGCCCGGAGCTCGTCTATGACGTCCTTTGACGTGCTGGAGATGGAACCCATGGTGAATATGAGCACGTCCACACCGTCCGTCTTGTATTCCTCTATCAGACCGCCGTGATCCCTTCCGAAGACCTCCTTGAATTTCTTGTTCACCTCTTCCACTCGGTCCACGGCTTTATCCATGGCCTCGGCCATCTTGTACCTGAAGTCCATGTACCAGTCGGGCATACCAAGGGAGCCGAAACCGAAGGGTCTGTTCACATCGAGTTTGTATTCGGGGTTGTATGGAGGTAAGAATTCATCCACGAGTTCCTGATCGTATATTTCCACGGGCTCCTTCGTATGGCTTAGTATGAAGGCGTCTTCCACCACCATGGCCGGCATCATGATGTCACTTCCCTCGCATATCTTGTATGCCATTATCACGCTGTCCAGCACTTCCTGGTTGCTCTCGCAGAAGAATTGCAGCTGGCCCGTACCCTTCTGTGCAAGTGCGTCGTGGTGGTCCGCCCATACGCTCCACGGAGGTCCCATGGCGCGGTTTATGTTTACCATTACCACCGGCAACCGGGCACCTGCAGCCCATATGAGCAGTTCGTGCATGAGGGTCAGACCGTGGGCCGAGGATGCGGTGAAGGCCCTTGCACCCGCATTGGATGCGGCTATGCACGCGGCCATGGCGGAGTGCTCGCTCTCCACTTTTACGAACTGGGCGTCCATCTCGCCGTCGGCAACGAGTGATGCTATCTTCTCCACCACCTCCGTTTGCGGTGTTATGGGATACGCGGCCACCACCGCCGCTCTTGAGAGTTTTGCGCCGTAGGCGGCGGCAAAATTACCGGAAACTATCACGGTTTTAGACATGATCATCCTCCCTTTCCATGATTATCGCATCCACGGGACATTCATGTGCACATATCCCGCACCCCTTGCAGAATTCGTAATCCACTACCGCCCCTTCTTCCTCCACATGTATCGATACGTCGGGGCAGAACTTCCAGCAGATACCGCATTTGATGCATTTTTCGTTGTCCACGATGGGTCGTAACGTCCTCCAGCTGCCAGTCTTCGTCATTAGATATGACGGGCAGTCGGTTATCCACGTCAAGGGCACGTCACGGTGGTCCTTTGGGTCTATGACTATCCTGAACACTTCTTTTTTACTCAATATCTCCACCTCTCACTTCGTCGTAGGCCTGTTTAGTGGCCTTAACATTCTCTTCCTTCTTAGCGGGGGCGTCATTCCTTACCACATCCAAAAGCGTTTCTATCTTCACCACCCCGGTGGCCCTGACCACCGCACCCAAGATCGCCGTGTTGACTATGGGTGCCACTCTGGAACCCAATCTGTGCTCAACGGCTATGGCGCTGGCATCGACTCCGTATACGGGATTATCGACGCCCATGTTTATGGTATCCAGGGATTTACTGGTGTTGAGTATTATCTTACCACCGGGTTTCAATCCCGCTGTTACATTCACAGCATCCAAAAGTGCCATGTCCATAACTATGACGATATCAGGTTCGTGGATCTGTGCTTTGTTACGTACCGCCTTGCTATCTATCCTTGTGAATGCGGTAACGGGAGCACCTCTTCTCTCCACACCGTACATGGGGAACGACTGCACATCGTTCCCTTCCTCGAAGGCGGCACGGGCAAGCATTTCCGATGCTGTAACTGCTCCCTGTCCGCCCCTTCCATGAAACCTTATTTCTAACATTTAAAAGCACCTTAAGTGAGGGTAAGATGGGGTGTTATAATAGGTTTACGGAGCGTTACAAACAGAATCGCAGTAGGATAATTTTGCCCTAGAAAGCGCTATATTTTTCGTACCCCTAATGCATTGGTAGAGGTTTAGGTGTCTGCCCATCCCCATGTATCCTATTCCGAAGTGCGTATCAAACCCGCCATCCTCAGCTCTTTTTTGGTGGTTTCCACCGCCTTCTCCAACTCCTCCACGTTCCTTCCACCGGTGCAAACTATCTTGCCGGAGCAAAAGAGCAAGAGTACCGCACAGGAATCCTTCACCCGGTATACCAGGCCGGGGAACTGTTCCGGTTCGTATTCCACACGTTCCAACCCAAGGGAAATCGCGGTCATGTTGAGGTCGAGCACCGCTCCTATGTCACAAGTGGCCACAAGGTTTTGTACCGTAACCTCCGGTTCTTCGATGGTGTCTATCCCGTGGTCGTTCAACTGCTCTTTCACCCTGTTTATCCCCGCCTTCGCGTCGTCTATGGTCTTCCCCCCGGTGCACACCACCTTGCCCGAGCCAAAGAGTAATATGGATGTCTTCGGGGATGACATGCGGTAAACCAATCCCGGGAAGATTTCCGGATCATATTCCGAACCTTCAAGCACCCTTGATATCGCCTTTAGATCCAGTTTCGCCTCCATGGACGAGGTGGCAACCACGTTTTCTATCTTGATAATACCCATTGAGATCGCTCCTGATGATTAGATGGGGGATAAGTCGCTTGTATTATAAACTCTTCTGATAGGGTCAATTCGGTCACCATGTGCCGCCTCCACGGATATCACCGAACATTTTTTAAACTTCCCTCAACTACTTCCGTACCAAATCCAAAGGTGTAAACATGGACTTCAACCTAACCGACGAACAGAAGATGTTCAGGAATTCAGTACGTGATTTTGCCCAAAAAGAACTGGCACCCATCGCCTTGAAGGTGGACAGGGAGCACGAATTTCCATGGGATACCATCAGGAAAGCGGGTAAACACGGTTTGATGGGGATGACCGTACCCAGGGAATACGGGGGCACCGGTATCGACAAGATCAGCTATATGCTGGCACTTGAGGAGGTATCAAAGGTTTGCGGTTCCCACGGACTTACCATCGAGGCACACAATTCCCTGGGAGTGGGTCACATCTACGAGAAGGGAACGGAAGAACAACGGCGTAAATACCTGCCCAAACTCACCACGGGGGAGGCTCTCGCCGCATGGGCACTTACAGAGCCGAATGCCGGTTCCGACGCAGCAGGCTGCCAGACGACCGCGGTAAAGGAAGGGGACGAATGGGTGCTCAACGGTACCAAACAGTTCATCACCAGCGGCAGTGTCGCCGAGGTGGTGGTGGTGATGGCGATGACGGACAAGAGCAAGGGCGCCAGGGGTATCTCAGCCTTTGCGGTTGAAAGGGGAAATCCTGGTATGAAGTATGGTGTGGAAGAGAACAAGCTCGGCCTCCGGGGGACGGTGACCACCGAGATGTTCTTCGAGGATTGTAGGGTACCCGAAGACAGCATACTCGGGGAACACGGCGAGGGCTTTACAGGGGCCATGACCATCCTGGACCGGGGCAGAGCCGCCATCGGTGCCATGTCGGTGGGTATAGCCCAGGGTGCCCTTGATAGAAGTATAGAGTACGCAAAACAAAGGACCCAGTTCGGGAAGCCCATAGCCCAGTTTCAGGCGATACAGTTCATGCTAGCGGACATGGCCACCGAGATAAACGCCGCACGTTTATTGGTGCATCGCGCGGCCTACATGGAGGACAACGAGCAGTTCTTCAGCAAGGAAGCTTCGATGGCAAAACTATTTGCCTCGGAAACGGGGGTCAGGGCGGCCAGAAAGGCCATACAGATACTGGGAGGTCAAGGCTACCTGAAAGAGAATCACGTGGAACGGTTCTTCAGGGACGTAAAGCTGTGTACCATCGGAGAGGGGACTTCCGAGGTACAACACATGGTCATAGCCAAGCGCTTGGGATTGTGAACTTCACATCCTGTACAGGCTGGGTCTCCAATCAGGTATGGGTGCGTTAAGGGAAGCCGATATGCCCAATCCCAGGACCATCCTCGTATCAACGGGGTCTATGACTCCATCGTCCCATATCCTTGCGGTGCTGTAATAGGGATTTCCCTCATCCTCGTACTTATCGGTGATGGGTTTTGTTATCTCCTTCTCCTCGTCTTCTGTCAGTTCCTTACCTTTACGCCAGAGCTGGTCTCGCTTTACAGTCAGCAGTACACTGGCTGCCTGTTCACCGCCCATGACAGATATCCTTGCATTGGGCCACATCCAGAGTTGCCTGGGGTTGTATGCCCTACCGCACATACCATAATTACCGGCACCGAAGGAACCTCCTATCATCACGGTGAACTTGGGTACCTGAGCGTTGGTGACGGCGGTTACCATCTTCGCACCGTTCTTCGCTATGCCTCCTGCCTCGTATTTCTTCCCCACCATGAACCCCGTGATATTCTGCAGAAATACCAGGGGCACCTTCCGCTGGCAGCACAACTCGATGAAGTGTGTTCCCTTTAACGCTGATTCGGAAAAAAGAACCCCGTTGTTTGCCAGTATTCCCACCGGGTAGCCCATGATCCTTGCGAAACCGCAAACCAGGGTAGGGCCGTAGAGCTCCTTGAACTCCTGGAATTTGGATTCGTCCACCACCCTGGCGATTATCTCACGTACCTCAAAAGGTCTTCTTGGATCGTCGGGGATTATTCCGTAGATCTCCTTGGGATCGTAATAGGGTTCCTTTGGTTTCATCACATCGAGATATGTCTTTTCCGGTCTGTTCAGGTTCTCCACTATGTTCCGGGTTATGTGTATCGCATGGGGGTCGTCCACGGCATAATGGTCCGCCACACCGCTTTCCCTGCAGTGAACGTCCGCGCCTCCCAGCTCTTCTGCGCTCACCTCCTCACCTGTGGCCGCCTTCACGAGGGGCGGCCCCCCGAGAAAGATGGTACCCGAGCTCTTAACGATGACCGCTTCATCTGACATGGCCGGGACATAGGCGCCTCCGGCGGTGCACATACCCATCACCACGGCGATCTGGGGTATGCCGTTGGAGGCCATCCTAGCCTGGTTGAAGAATATTCTACCGAAGTGTTCCCTATCGGGAAACACCTCGTCCTGCATGGGAAGAAAGGCTCCCCCGGAATCCACGAGATATATGCACGGCAGGTTGTTTTCCAGGGCGATCATCTGTGCTCTCAGATGTTTTTTTACCGTCATTGGATAGTAGGTACCGCCCTTCACGGTGGCGTCGTTGGCAACCACCACCACCTCCCGGCCGTGTACTATTCCTATACCGGTAACTATACCAGCGGCAGGTGCGTTGTTTTCGTAGAGTCCGTAGGCGGCCAGGGTGTTGAATTCCATGAAAGGTGTTTCAGGGTCCAGGAGCTCCTCGATCCTTTCTCTTGCCAGCATCTTTCCCCTGGATTTATGCAGCTGTATGCGCTCGTCACCGCCTCCCTTCATGGCCCACGATATGTGTTCCTTGAGGTCATTCACCAGTCGCTCATATCTTTCGTAATTCTTCTTGTATTCGTCTCCGGAAGTATCTATTTTACTCTCGATCATGTCCATTTTCTATTCCTCCTCAGACATTACCAGGGTTTCCTCGCCTATCTCTATCTGGTCTCCGGGGGAAAAGTTGACCTTCTCCACAACACCACCCCTGGGTGCTTTTATGAGGTATTCCATCTTCATGGCCTCTATGACCATCATTACATCGCCCGCACTCACCTCATCACCTTCCTCGACCTCCACCTTGACCACCTTGCCGGATATGGGGGATTTAAAATCGCTGTCCTTGTCCGCCGTCCCAATTTTCCCGTCGAACTTTCTGCCGGTGAGAGCGATGGGCGAGACCTGGAAAACCTCGCCGTTGAAGAAGATGTATTTGCTGTCCTCTGTCTCGGACACGACACACTTTATCTCCCTACCCCCCAGGTCTATCTTCAGATAGCCCCTTTCTATCTCGGTGGCGATCACGGTGTACATGTCTCCCTCGTAGGTGAGATAGTACTTGTCCCCGTCCCGCTCCACTTCGACCCTGTACACATTACCGTTGTGTTCGTATTTGAGGAACATCTCAAACACCTATCCTCCATCTACCTGCCGATTTCCAGGGGGAATGGGGGTCAGGTTCCTTGTACTTGACCACTTCGTCTCTTTTGGGGTACATGGCATCGTAAACCGCCAGTGCGAACACCGCCTCCTTGGGTAGTTCCTGTGATACCTTGGTCCAGTTTTCAAAATACCGTTCAAGGAAATTTGTGGTTATCCCACCCCGTCTGAAGGCCTCGTGGTCGATGACCTCCTTCAGGAATGGTATGTTCGTTGCCACCCCGATAACCATGAACCGTGATAGGGCCCACTTCATCTTTTCTATGCAATCGTCCCTGTTCTCCCCCTTGACCGTGAGCTTTCCCAGCATGGGGTCGTAATAGGGTGTTATGACAACGGACTCGCTTATACCCAGGTCGTTCCTTATGTTGGGTCCTTCCGGGACCTCCAACTTCTTTACGGTGCCCGTGCAAGGCAGGAAGCCCTTGGAAGGGTCCTCGGCGTATATCCTGCACTCCAGGGCGTGTCCGTGGGGTCTTATCTCTTCCTGACGAAGGCTAAGTTCGACCCCGGAGGCTATCTTCAACTGCCATTTGACTATATCTATACCGGTGGATGCCTCGGTAACGGGATGCTCCACCTGGAGTCTGGTGTTCATCTCCAGAAAGTAAAACCCGAGATCGGAGTCCACCATGAACTCCACTGTACCGGCGTTGGTGTATCCCACCGCCTCCGCCGCCTTCACCGCCGCCTCCCCCATACTTTGCCTGAGCTCGTGGCTGAGTGCGGTGGAAGGGGTTTCCTCAATTATCTTCTGATGCCTCCGCTGTACGGAACAATCCCTTTCGTTCAGATGTATGACGTTACCGTGTTCGTCCGCTAGAATCTGGAACTCTATATGTTTGGGCTCCCGCAGGTATTTTTCCAGGTAGACCGAGCTGTCACCGAAGGCGGATTTAGCTTCACGCTGGGCGCTTTCTATGGCGTTTTTCAGCTCGCTTTCCTCCCGCACTATCTTCATCCCCTTCCCGCCTCCACCGGAAGTGGCCTTTACCATAAGGGGGAAGCCGATACTCTTACCCTTTTCCATGAGAACGGATATGTCCTGTCGGTCACCGTGGTATCCGGGTATGATACGCAAACCCGAATCTTCCATGGTCTTCTTCGCCTTGATCTTGTTACCCATCAGGGCGATGACTTCCGCCGACGGACCTATGAATTTTATGCCCAGGTCCTCACAGCTTTTGGCGAAGTCGGGATTTTCCGCAAGAAATCCGTAGCCCGGATGAACGGCTTCGGCGCCGGTGGACTGTGCGACATCAAGTATCTTCTGTATGTTCAGGTAACTTTCCGAGGGGGTAGGATCTCCGAGGGAAACCGCTTCATCTGCCATGTGCACGTGAGGGGTATTTTTATCAGCATCCGAGTACACCGCTACAGTGGTTATCCCCATCTCCTGACACGCCTTGATCACCCTGACCGCTATCTCTCCCCTGTTGGCTATCAGCACCTTTTTGAACATCATGCATCACTCCATGGTGGTTTTTCCTTGTTCAGGAACGCGTTTATCCCAGCCTGCCCTTCCGCGGATGCCCTGAGCCTGGCTATCTTTTTTACCGTGAACTCCCTGTACTCTGCGTGGTTCAACTCATGGTACATCCTTATCAGGTTCTTTACCTCACTCACCGCTCCGGGAGCGGATGAGTTCAACATCTCGAGCATTCCATTCAACTCGCGGTCCATATCTTCTTCCTTCACAACTGCATCAACAAGACCGATCTCCCGTGCATAGTGAGAGTCGAATCTCTCGCCGGTAATGAAAAGGCGCTTCATGTTCCCCGGGCCGATACGTTTGACCACGTAGGTCGATATCACCGACGGGATGATACCGAGTTTGATCTCGCTGAAGGCGAATTTCGCATCGGGTACCGCCAGAACTATGTCACATACCGCCATGAGCCCCACCCCGCCTCCGAAGGCATGACCGTTCACCCTTGCGATGAGGGGCTTGGGATAGTAGTACATGGTATCGTACAGTTCCAGGAGCAAACGGCTATCATCAATATTCTCCTCTTCCGTGTATTCCACCATTCCCCTCATCCAGTTCAGGTCCGCCCCGGCGGAGAAGGACTTTCCTTTGCCGGTGATCACCACCGCCCGGATCTCGGGGTCTGCACCGTACTTGCCAAAACAACTTACAAGTTCGCCTAACATACCATCGTTCATGGCATTGTGGACCTCGGGCCGGTCGAGTGTAACCAAGAGGGTGCTTCCAACCCTCTCCGACTCCAATGTCTTATAGGTCATACAATTCCGATGACCCATCGAAGCAGGTTAAATAAAGTTTTTCTAAGAGGATGGGAAAATATTTAATAATCTTCAGTCTATGATGTTCAAACGGTGTGATACAAACATGACGGACAAAACACTGGGAAAGAAAATATACGTGATATGTATGTCGATACTTATCATGGTTGCAGGGATGACATTAACGATATTCATGGAGGAAAATCACCTTGAGGGAACCATCGGACCGGAGCATATGAAAGAAGGAGTACTTTTCGGTACCATACCGCCGTATACATCGGAACCGGTATACAACCGTGACGATCTTTGGGCGTCACGGGGTTACAGGGCAGGTACCATCAACAGACTTGAACATAGAACTTTTTTTGCCCGGGAATACCCCTCACAAGGTGAAACCGTATATCAACCTGATGATTACACCATCAGTGAGCCCATACGGATCGCCAATGACTCGGACCTGAGAGCACAGGCGACCGTCCTGGGCTGGCCCGGGAACGGCACCCAGGCAGACCCTTTTGTGATCCGGGGCTACGAGATCGACGGAGGCGGATACGGATACGGTATCTTCATAGGAAATGTTACGGACTTCCTGGTGGTGAGGGAATGTTACCTGCACAATGCCAGCGACAACAGCGGATACTATCACGGTAACAACGGGCTTATACTGTACAATACCACCAACACGGATGTACAGGATAATTTGATAACGGATAACGCGGGCCAAGGCATCTATCTGGTTCGTTCATGGTGGAATACCATGGTCAACAACACCGTTGTGAACAACCACGGACACAATATACTGCTGGACGCGTCCCATGAAAACACACTTCTGAACAACACGGTACACCACGAAGATATCTTTTCGGATGTGAGTGATGATACCCGTGAGGTAGAGTACTGCCCCGGAAGCGTACTGGTGAAGTTGGATACACGTTATTCGGATTCCCACAATTATCTGGTCCGAAAAACGAATATGATGGCGGATGCGGTGGAAGGAAAAACTGCACGGTTATATCACTCCCTCGGCATGGCCGAGCTCTCCTTGCAGGGCGGGATAGACGTCAACAGGGCGATGGCCATCCTCTACACATTCGAGCATGTTATTTACGCGGAGCCAAACTATATCGTGAGGACCATGAACATACCGGATGATCCGGGTTATGATTCCCTGTGGGCCATGCCCATGATCGATGCCCCGGGTGCCTGGAACATAACAACAGGTAGCGAAGAGGTGGTGGTGGCGGTTATCGATACGGGAATAGATTACACACATCCCGACCTTTTGGACAATATGTGGACCAGCGACCAGGGACACCACGGTTACAACGCCATAAACGACAGCTACTACCCCATGGACGACCACGGACACGGAACCCATGTGGCCGGAACCATAGGCGCTGTGGGGAATAACGGTCTCGGTGTGGTGGGTGTCAACTGGAACGTCAGTTTGATGGCGGTAAAGTTCCTTAACCTGGTCGGTTCGGGAACAACGGCGGACGCCATCGCCGGTTTGGAATATGTGCTCGAGAGAAAACTCGAGGGAGAGAATATCATCGCCACCAGCAACAGCTGGGGCGGGGGTGGGTACAGCCAGCTACTGTATGACGCCATCGCGAGACACAGGGATGCCGGTATATTATTCATTGCCGCCGCTGGTAACTGGGGGGACAACAACGACCTTTACCGGGATTACCCTTCGGGATACAACCTTACCAATATAATCTCGGTAGCCGCTTCGGATCAACAAGACAGACTGGCGTGGTTCTCCAACTACGGTGTGCGCTCGGTGCATGTGGCCGCCCCAGGTGTTGATATATACAGCACCGTATTGGCCGGGGAGTACGGTTATATGAGCGGAACATCCATGGCCACCCCCCATGTATCGGGATTGGCGGCACTTCTGGCATCCCGGAACCCGTCTTACGATCACATCCAACTCAAAAACGCCATAATGTCCACCGTGGACGAGCCGCCGGAGATCTCTGAACGGATAATGACGGGAAGGATAAACGCACACAGCACGTTGACGGTTTCACCCGATCCCGATGAGATCAACCTGTGGGTCCACGAACCACCTTTCAATTGCATATGGGGACGACCTGAAACCATAACCGTATCACTGAACAACGGTGTGGACCCCATACTGGACGCCAACGTGAGTGTTGGATTCCATAACGGCGAAGGGACGATTTATCTGGTGGATGACGGTACGGGGGGTGATCAGGTACCGGAAGACGGCTACTATTCCGCCCATTGGACACCCAACAGCCTGGGGGATGTTAATCTGACGATCCTGGTTCAAACCAACGGTGTCAACATAACAAAGGAAATATCCGTACAAGTAATAGGAGCTTCGGGTGTGGCCCTGCTGAATTCAGACATGAATGATATCTCGGAAAACAACATAAACATGTCTTTCATCGGTATCCACCTTATATCATCAAACGATAACATGCTGGGTTACAACTACTTCCATACTGCTGCTTTAGGTGCTATGCTCTTTGCATCACACAACAACACCGTCCATGAGAATGCATTTATGTACACCACACACGGGATCGAATTGGAATCGTCAAACCGGAACACTGTGATGAACAACAGTTTCACGGAAAATTGGGTGGGGGTCTGGTTGATGGATTCGCACAACAATCTTATGGATTGTAACATGTTCCATGACTTCGACTATACCTTGATCTATGGTATGATAATGATTTCATCCCACAACAACACCATATCCCATAACAATATCACCGGTGGTGTCTACGGGATGATACTTGACAGTTCCGACCATAACCTTGTACAATACAACCATGTATACCAGTGTTTATTGGGGTTTTTTGTGTACTATTCCACTCGTAACCTTATCCTGGAAAACAACTTGAGCGTTGCCGGGATTGGATTATATGTTATTTTGGGGGATCGCAACCAATTGATTGACAATACGCTTTCCCACGTTGGGGACGGTATACTTATCGTTGACTCCACCACGACCCTATTAACCCGGAATACCATGGAAGGCGGAGGCGTGGTCATATTGGGATACATGCTCGAAAACTGGAACACCCATGAGATAGACACCTCCAACACGGTAAACCAGAAACCGGTTTATTACTGGAAGAACGTGACAGAAGGCACGGCACCCACCCATGCGGGACAGGTGATACTTGCCAATTGCACAGGAGTGGATGTTGCGGGTCTGGATATCCAAGGGGGTAGCGTAGGCGTCCTTACAGGATTTTCGGACCATAATCGCATCATGGATAACAGAATAACCGATACCACTGCCGGGATTTACATGCAGGTATCTTCCCACAATATAATAGAGGACAATATTGTCTCTTCGGTCGAATGGGGCGGGATAGTACTGGAGAGAGCATCCACGAACACACTTTACAGTAACATTATCCACAGTTGTTACGACGGTCTGGTGATCTCAGATTCCCATGAAAATGTTATCTGTCGTAATACACTTGAATCCAACAGATATGGAGTATATATCCCCATGGCCGAGAACAATACCTTCTTCCACAACAATTTCCTGTTAAATACCGAGGATGTGGATACCCGGGGCGACTCATCAACATGGGATAACGGCTACCCCTCGGGAGGTAATTACTGGGATCGTCATACAGGGAGCGACCTATACCATGGTCCCGACCAGGATGAACTTGGTAGCGACGGGATCATAGATGTGCCGTATCATGTTGATTATTATATCAATAATTATATCGACAATTACCCCCTGGCAAATCCGGCCCCTCTACCTCATGTTCGTATCGAACGACCGGAGGAAGGTGAGATCATCAGTGGCATGGATGTAATTGTACGATGGATCCCCATGTACCGCTTTTCGGATAATTTTACGTTCATGATCAGGCTTGATGAAAACCCATGGATAGATGTGGGTACGGACACTCAATATGAATTTACCGGCCTCGACGACGGCGAGTACACGGTGGCAATAAGGGTAAGGGATGAAGAAGAAAACACCGCAACCCACAGTGTTACCTTTGAAGTGAATTATATCGATCACATCATGATATCACCTCGATCTATAATCCTGAGGGCCGGGGAAACGGTGGAGTTCACCGCAGTGGCTTATGATTTTTACGGTAACTTTGTGGATAATGTGACCTCAAATACTACGTGGAGCATATCAAACTCGGCGGGAGGTGAATTCGTTGATAACCTGTACACCTCGGAATTCTCGGGTACCTGGACGGTATCCGCCATATATGCGGATAACGAAGACAGTACCTCTTTGACGGTTCAACCCAACGTCGTTGCCCGTGTTGACATAACACCTGGCACCGATCTGGAGATAACTGCAGGTGATCGTGTGCAGTTCGTGGCGGAGGCGTGGGACGGTTTTGGAAACCTGATCACCCTTACCCCCGAGCATTTCAGATGGCAAAATTCACGGAACGGACGGTTCGACGAAACTATGGCCGGTGAATATGTGATCACTGCCACATACGGAGATGTGACATCCGATGCTGTTCTGATAACGGTTATTCCCCATGAAGTTGTCCGTGTGACATTATCGCCGGATAACGACTTTGAGATCAAGGCAGGTAATAATGTGCAATTCCTGGCGGTGGCATGGGACACCTTCGGAAACCCTATCACCCTAGACCCTGAGGATTTTATATGGCAGAATTCACGGAACGGGCAGTTCTACCAGGTGGTGGCTGATGAATATGTGGTCACGGCCACCTATGGTAACCTAACATCCGATACGATCCTCATAACGGTGATCCCCGGTGACCCCGGCCGCATAGTGATCTCACCAAAACTCGCTTCTATCGTGGCCGGTGACAGCCTGTCGTTCCAAGCGGTCGCCTTCGATGCTTACTACAATTTGGTGGCGAATGTTACGGAGGAGACGAACTGGTCCGTTGAAGGTGACGCGTTGGGTCATTGGGAGTTAAACATATATACCTCCCAACGGCCCGGAGAGTGGACGGTTACCGGGGAATACATGGGCCTTTACGATGAAGCTGTAATCACTATTGAGGAACAACAGGAAAGTGGTTTTAACTGGCTGCTGTTCTTTATCTTGCTGTTCGGATTTGTGATGTTACTGATTTTTATTTTCATGTTCCGAAGGAAGAGGGAAGAGCCCGACAGTATCTACGAACAGGCGCGTACACCCGGTTATTACGGATACGGAATTGACAAAAATTTCCCC
>JAFDTY010000028.1 GCA_019594055.1 Candidatus Haladaptatiplasma halalkaliphilum
ATCGAGGAGATGAAGGAAAAAATCAAGGAACTCGAGAAGAAACAAGAGGAAAAGGATTAAAAACCCCTTTCCTTTTTAATTTTTTTATAGGTTGATACACATGACAAAAGATAAAAGTAGCCTGTATACAGATGTTACGGATAACGTATTCTCGTTGTGGGATGAATTTTCCCGATTGATGGAGAATTACCTCGAAAAACTATCCGCCGAGAGCTCGGGAGAGTACCAGGAACTTTACGAGCACTGGGAAGAATATCGTGAGAAGGCCTTCGAGCAAATAAGCCGTGCGGCCTCCGTGGAATCTCCGGACGCACTGTCAGATATGTTCAAAAAATGGATAGATCTATCGAGTGATTTCGGCTCGGTGCTCGAATCATTCAAGGGTAAAAATTTTCCAGACGAGGTAGACGAACTCTATCAGGATTACATGAAAAAGCTTGGAGAACCCATACTCCAAACATTATCACTTTCCATGACGGAGCAGTTCAAGAGACAGGAGGATCTCTACAACCTGTGGATCGATTCATGGGCCAAACTTTCAGAGGATGAGGAATTCAACGAACTTTTGGACTACTGCAAGGAAAGATGGACGGAATCCACCGGTAATATGTCCGCGAAGATCATGAGTGCACTCAAAAAAGGAGATACGGAAGGATTGTTACGTGGCATGGAACTGGAATGGATGAAGACCGCCTCAGAGATGATACAGAAGATACTGCTCTCACGACCATATGCGATGGCCCAGGGCACTTACATAGGTAACCTCATGGATACTCGGATAACCCAGCGTGAATTGATGGATACCTACCTGAAATCACTGGGAATGCCCACAAGGGACGATATGTTGAAGCTGTACGAGTCCGTCCACGAGCTGACCTCCAGGATAAGGAGCATCGAGAGGAAACTTGATAACCTTCCCATGGACTGACGGGGGTATCACCGATGGAAAAAGACGATTATGACGGTAAGTTGTTGAAAGGCTTGATGGACCTGCAGACTGACTTCATCAAAGGGTTGAATGAGGATATGACAGCATGGAGTAAGGCGATTTCCATCCTGAACTCACCCCCTGAAGTTAAAGTAGGTCAAACACCAGCTGATGTGATCTTCAAGGATGATATCGTGGAGTTGTTGCATTACAGAAACCCTGTGAAAGGCGGCGGGGGGCGTCCACCCCTGCTCATGGTGTACGCGCTGATCAACCAGCCTTACATACTGGATCTTCAGCCCGGTCGTTCTGTTGTGGAGTCACTTCTCAACAACGGCGTAGACGTGTATCTTATCAACTGGGGCAATCCGGATGACAGGCATCAGTTTTTAACCATGGAGGATTTTGTGGATTACTTCATAGACATATGCGTGGACAAGGTTAGGAGACATTCGGGTCGTGAAACCGTACATATGCTCGGATACTGTATGGGTGGCACCATGTCCGCCATGTACGTGGCACTGCACCCCGAGAAGGTGAATAGCCTTACACTTATGGCTGCCGGTTTGGATTTCGAAAAAGATGCCGGATTGCTGAACTTCTGGGCTAACAAGGAATATTTCGATCCCGAAAAAGTAGCTAAAGCATTCGGTAACTGCCCGGGTGAGTTCCTCGACGGTGCCTATCAATGGCTCGATCCCGTTGGTAATATTTACTCGAAGTTCCGGAATTTCGCCTATAACGCGGACAACGAAGAATTCATAGAGATGTTTTTCAGGATGGAGAAATGGATCCACGATGGAAAAGCGATTCCGGGACCGACTTTTGCCAAATTCGTAAAGGAGTTGTACCAGGAGAACCGACTGATAAAAGGCGAATTCCTTTTAGGGGGACGTAGAGTCGATCTCGAAAAAATAACCATGCCCGTGCTAACTATCGTGGGTGACTACGACACCCTAGTTCCCCCCGAAAGTAGCTTACCTTTCAACGAAAAGGTGGGAAGCAAGGATACCACGGTTATGAGGGCACCCGTGGGGCACATAGGTTTATCCGTTAGTTCGAAGACACATAAGGGTATGTGGTGTAATGTGGCGGATTGGATCAAGGAGAGGGACGGACCACAAAAACTTCCGATCGGAGTGATGAAAGGCATAGGGAAAAAATATTCCGATTTACTCCGAGATGCCGGTATAGAGTACGTACAGGATCTCCTGGACATCGATGCGGAAGATCTGGCGGTTAAAACCGGTATATCTATCAAGCGGATAAGAGACTGGATAGATCGTACAGGAGAGTATTGACTCATGAAAAAAGAAAAAAGTTCTTTCGAACTCCAAGGAAGAAGGGCATTGGTCACTGGTGCTTCCAGGGGTATCGGGAAGGCCATAGCACTCACCCTCGCATCTCACGGGGCCGATGTGGTGGTCAATTATCACAGCGGTGCAGAGGGTGCCTGTGACACGGCGATGACCATGGAGAAGGAGGGCGAAGAATCCTGGATATATCCTGCGGACATCAGTGATTTCGATGATGTGATGAAGATGAGGGATAGCGTTATGGAGAATTTCGGTCGGATCGATATCCTCGTCAACAATGCAGGTATGAACATCGATACATTCTTCACAAAGATGACCCCCGAACAGTGGGACAGAGTTTTATCGGTAAATCTCGACGGAGTTTTCAATTGCACAAAAGTATTCATCGACGACCTGAAAGAATCCGACCAAGGTAGAGTGATAAATATATCGTCCGTGGTGGGTGTAACCGGTAATATGGGTCAGGTGAACTACGCCGCATCCAAAGCAGGTATCATCGGATTCACCAAGGCACTAGCCCGGGAGATGGTCCGGTACAATGTTACTGTCAATGCGGTTGCACCCGGTTTCATCGGTACTGATATGGTTCAAAACATACCCGAAGTCGTTCAAGAAAAGATACTCAAGACCATACCTATGGGGCGTTTCGGCGAACCCGAAGAAATCGCGGAAGTAGTAGCATTCCTTGCCTCTCGGAGAGCATCCTACATCACTGGAACTGTGATCAACGTCAATGGTGGGTACCACATATAGGTGTGCGGTGGATGAAAGATATCGAAGACGAGATAGAGGACCTGTACGTTTCACACATGCGCTTGGAAGGGCGCAGGGCATTGATCACCGGTGGGTCCCAGGGTATCGGCAGAAGAATAGCCGTCGAGATGGCACTAGAGGGGGCCGACATCGTCATCAACGATTTAAGCCATCAAAAGGAGAAGGCCGATAAAGTAGCTCAGTTCATCGAGGGGGAATTGGGCAGGGAAACATGGATCGCCGAGGCGGACGTAAGTGATTTTAACGATGTTATCAGGATGAAAGAGCAGGTTGAACAGCACTTCGGCAAGATCGACATACTGGTAAACAATGCGGGTATAACCATGGACACTTTCTTCACGAATATGACTCCCGCGCAGTGGAAAAAGGTATTATCGGTAAATCTCGATGGAATCTTCAACTGCACCCGAACATTCATCGAAAATATAAAAGATTCCAGGTACGGCCGTGTTATCAACATATCATCCGTGGTGGGTGAAACCGGCAATTTAGGTCAGGTAAATTACGCTTCTTCTAAGGCGGGTGTAATAGGTTTCACAAAGGCTCTTGCCCGTGAGATGGTAAGATACGATGTAACTGTAAATGCGATCGCCCCCGGCTTCATAGCCACGGAGATGGTGGATGAGATACCCGAAAAGGTAAAGGAAAAGTTACTCAAGACCATACCAATGGGACGTTTCGGGGTGCCGAAAGAGGTTGCCTGGTCCGTTACCTTTCTGGCCTCCGATTACGCGTCCTACATAACGGGTGAGGTCATAAGGCTGAACGGAGGATACCTCATCTGAGCTCAAAGCACCCAATAGGGTTCGAGGTATCCCTTCAACTTCTCTACCTCCGCTCTAAGTGAATAATTGGGTTCTTGCCCCGGCTCGCCGATACGCTGGTCCGTGGGCGTTTTTATAGGTAAATTCAGTACACCCTTCATTATGGAGATCCAGCCCTCCAGCACCCGTAACCCGTAGCCCGATACCATGAGGTCGATGTAGCCCGCCCCGTTCATTTCGGCAGCCTCCCTCGAAGTCCTTCCCAGGTATTCAAGACCCCTCATGTCAAGGGCGAGGTCGGTGAGGGAATCGGAGTGATGGGGGTCCGAACCGCCGTTCCGTATCAGAACATCGGGTTCGAACTGGACGATCACCGGGAGGATGATCTCGCGGAAGGCGTAGTGATAGTCCGCTATGTTGGCATCCCTTGGCAGAGGGATGTTAACGGTATAACCCAGGCCATCGCACTCTCCTATCTCGTGGGCATATCCCCTCCCGGGGTAAAGGGTGGCGGGATGCTGATGTATGGAGATGAACAGCACTTTTGGAGAGGTCCAGAATATGTCCATGGTACCGTTTCCCTGGTGGGCATCGGTGTCCAGTATGCATACCTTCTTTCCCCCTCGTTTTAGGTATTCGGCGGCAACGGCAACATCGTTGAAAACACAGAACCCCTCGCCGTAGTCACGTCCGGCGTGATGTAAGCCCCCCAGATTCATTGTTATCCTTTCACGCTCGACGCTTTTAGCCGCCTCCAGACTTCCTCCCACTATCCGTCTCGCCGCCTCGGATATACCGGGTCTCACGGGGGTGTCGGGAGACAGTCTGCGCCCTTCCATTTCGCATCGTTTCACATGCTCCAGGTATCCCTCGGAATGCACGTAGGTCAAAATATCGTCATCCACGGCAGGGGCCTCCCTTATATCGACGGCGGAATCCGTTACCTCATCACCCCGTATCATCTCCATGAAGCGGGAGAAGCGCTCCGGGTCGAAGGGGTGGAAGCTTCCGAAGCCGTAGTTACCGTAGTTCTTATGGTAGTACAATGGTTTTTTACTGGGTGTGTCATCCATTTAAACACCTTTCTTCGTTTCTCTTTTTGGTGGAAGTTATATGGGCCTGCCTTACCGGTTCCGGTAATTTGTAACTGCAATACCTCATAACCGTTTCCAGGGCGAGCTCGGGAGATACACGATGCCCCGGAGATATGTAGATTGGTTTTTTTGTTCTGCTGCCGCTGAGTAATGCATATCCCACGGTAGTATCACCGAGAGTGACCGGAGAAACGGGATCATGGGGCGTGACCTCGTGTTCCAGCCTGCCACACAGCATACTCTTGGCAACGCCTATGGTGGGAATATCCAGTACCACCCCCAGGTGCGATGCCAGCCCCAGTCCCCTGGGGTGCATTATACCGTTTCCGTCAACCATGAGCATGTCGGGCATCCGGTCAACCTCTTCAAGTAGTTCCAGCAGCAGGGGCATCTCCCTGAAGGACAGGTAGGTGGGTATGTACGGCATGTGAGCCACGCCCCTGATGGTCGTAGACCTTAATTCCTTGCCCTCGCTCCATACGGACAGGGTGGCGTACCCGGTGTCACCGTGGTAGGCCACATCCAGTCCGCCCACCGTTTCGAGGGGGGTATGGTCGTCTTCCGCTCTGACACATCTCGCCAGGGATCTCTGTTCCTCCCTCAAAAATTTCAACGGCTCGTCACTTTCAAAATCCGTGTACAATATACTATGGAAGTCGAAAACCATGTCGTTAACAAGGGATATTCCCTCGTTGGCAAGAAGCTCACGCTTCATCTCAAGGCCCAAACCGAAACCTCCAAGCTCTCCTTGGGACATGACCACCCTGTGGCAGGGAACCTCTATGGGCCTTGGGTTCTCGTTGAGGAGTTTACCCACGGTCCTGGACGCACGAACATCTCCCAGAGCCCTTGCCAGGGCCCCGTAGGTAGACACCCTTCCGTAGGGTATCTGCTGTACCAGCTCGTAAAACTCATCCCGGAAGTAGCGTACACGCTTGTTTATCTTCTCCGCTGTCATCAAATACCGGTTTCCAGAAAGGCCTTGTAGGCCCTGTAGGTTTCGTAAACATCCGCCTTTGAAATTATCTCGAAGGGTGAATGCATACCTATCACAGGTGGGCCGGCATCCACTATGTCGATGTTAAGGTTGGCGATGAACCTGGCAACGGTACCGCCACCGCCCTCGTCAACCTTACCCAGTCCGCAGGGCTGCCATCTGATACTGTTACCGTTGAGTAGCCTCCTTATGAAGGCCATGTACTCCGCATGGGCGTCGTTTCCGCTGAACTTGCCCCCTGCTCCGGTAAACTTGGTCACTACTATCCCGCAGCCCAGTTTGGCTGCGTTCTTCATCTCGTGCACACCCTTGAAGGAAGGGTTGACCCCGGCGGACACATCCCCCGATATCGCCAAGGACGATTCGAGCATGTTCTGAAGGTCCTTGATATAAGATTCTCCCTTTGTTCTTACCAACAGGTCGGACATGAAGGATTCCAGGAACATTGAACTGGCGCCGGTATTTCCCACGCTGCCGATCTCTTCCTTATCGTACAGCACCACTATGCTTGTCCTCAAAGGCTTTTTCACGTCCACGGCGGCCATGAGGGACGTGTAACCGCATGCCCTGTCATCGTGTCCGTAGGCCCCCACCATGCTCCTGTCAAGGCCTACATCTCGTGCGGGCCCTGCGGGGACGAGCTCTATCTCGGCACTGACGAAGTCCTCTTCCACCATCCCGTATCTATCGTTCAGTATCTTGAGTATGTTGAGTTTTATCTTCTCCTTTGCCTCCTCGTCTTCCACTGGTATGCCCCCCATCAAGACGATCAGCTCCTCACCCTTTATCACTTCTCTCATCTTGCGCTCGCCCTGCAGAATCTTGGACAGATGGGGCAGCAGGTCGCTGACAGCGAATACCGGGTCGTCTCCCTCCTCACCTATGCACAGGTCGACGGATGAGCCGTCCTCCTTCACCACCCTGCCATGGATGGCAAGGGGCGTGTTCACCCATTGGTATTTTTTTATACTGCCGTAATAATGGGTTTTCAGTGCCGCCATCATGGCATCGCCGTCTTCGAAGAGCGGTCTCCCTTTGAGGTCGAGTCTCGGGGAGTCTATGTGGCTTGCCAGTATGTTGCATCCCTTTCTGATATCCTCTCTGCCTATGACCGCAAAGGCCATGTTCTTGTTCTTGTTGATCTTGTAAACCTTTGACCCCGGGGCGAGCTTCTTGGTTTTGGACAATTCTTTGAAACCGTTCTTATCCAGGATCTCCTTTGCATTTGATATGAACTCTCGCTCGGTTTTGGAATCGCCTATAAATTTTTTGTAGCCGTCGTTGAATTTGTTGATGCCGTCAATAACATCACTACTTAACCCTTTCCACACATTCCCGGGACAAAAGGTCAGCTTCTTTTCAAGGGTGCTCTCTTCTTTGGACATGTTTATCTAGGCTGACAAAATTACAGTCCTTTATTACGTTTACGTAACCATGCAAGTGTTGCTCTCCTTACAGCTAGAGGTTCCGAAAGGCTTATAAAGGGAACCCTTATTGAATATCTTAATTCCCGATGGCATAAATTACTGGATAGTGCAAATAACATGACTGAACTTCTCGAAGAACTGGAAGAAAAACGGGAAAAGGCCAATGCTAGAGCCGAAAAATTCAAGATATTACGTGATAGAAAAAATCTTGAAGCGAAGAGGTTAGTCCAGAAAAGGGACGAGCTGAACACCAAGGTGAGAGACCTTATCGACCGAGGGAACGAGCTGAAGGATATCCGTAACGAGCTCAACGAAGGTGTTCACGAGGCAAAACGGGTACGGGACAAGATGAACAAGAAGGTAACGGACCTGACCCAGAAATTGAGGAATAAAAAGAAGGAACTACTACCCAAGGACGGGCCGAGTCTGGACATGCTGGAACGGGACATCCGCAGGCTGGAGTTCAATCAGATGACCCAGGTGCTGAGCCCTGATAAGGAGCGGGAACTAGTTGATAAGATCTCGTCCCTGAAGGGGGAGATCGAGGGCAGGAAGAGTATTATCGAAGGAGATGAGGATGTCCAGAGGCTCACCGCAGAGCTGGAAGAGGCAAAGAGGATAGCCGAGGAGAATCATCTCAAAGTATCGGAAAATGCCCGTTCCGCCCAGGAGAGACATGACGAGATGCTGAAGCTGTTCAAGGAGGCCGACCAGATAAGGCTAGACGCGGACGAGACCCACGAGAGGTTCATAAATGCAAAGGTCAAATCCGATGAGTACCATAACAGTCACATAGAGGCGGTACACGAGGTCCAGGACTACAGCAAGATGATCTACGGATACCGCAAGAAGACACGCATGGCCATCAAGAGGAAGGACGAAGAGGATACACTTTCCAAGGCACAGGAGCTGTACGAGCAGTTCAAAAAGGGAGAGAAGCTCGGCACGGAAGACATCATGATGCTTCAGAAGGCGGGCTTCCTATAGACCGTCGTTCATGGTAAATAATATAACCGACGCACATCCTTACCCCAAAAAGATGAAAAAATACTCAGGACCATTTTTAACCCGAGACGGTTTCGTCCAGGCCGAGATAACCGTACTCGAAGATACGGAGGAGGGGCAAACCAGCAGGATAGTGGATTATGTCGAGGGAGGTGATACGGGGGATGAGGCAATAATCATACCTGCACTGTTCAACTCCCACACCCATATGGGCGATTCGGTGGTGGGAAGACCGCCCAAGGGTAGCATACCGGAGATCGTGGGCCCGGGTGGTTACAAACATAAGGCCCTTAGTGAAGCCACCGACGAAGAGTTGATCCGTGCCATGAAGGGTTATCTGGAAAGGGCGTACGGCTACGGTGTAAGGTACATAATGGATTTCAGGGAAGGGGGTTTGAAGGGGCTCACTGCACTTGAAAGAGCCCGTGAAAAAGCAGGGGTGGAGATGAGGGTATACTCCATGGCGAGACCACCGGAGGGAAGATGGGACAAGACCGAACTCCGTGAGATACTGAAGAGGGCGTATGGTATGGGTCTAAGCTCCTACAGGGACTTCGAGCCGGACGATATAAGGGCCATAGCCACAGAAACCAGGGACATGGGAAAGCCCCTTGCCATGCACTGCAGTGAGCATGTGCGGGAGCCGTTGGATGAGGTCCTGGACCTGGGGGTCCACCACCTGGTACATATGATAGAGGCGGATAAGGAGGACTTCTCGGTTTGTGCAGAAAACAACGTACCCGTGGTGGTATGCCCGAGATCGAATATATTCTTCCGGAAGGTCCCGGATATTCCCGCCATGCTGGACGCCGGAATAACATTGTGCCTGGGTACGGATAATGCCATGCTATCTTCATCGAACATGCTGCGTGAGATGGAAGCCGCGTACCGGGTTGCGAAGCTGAAAGGCGATGTGGAACCCTTGGATATCCTGATGATGTCCACATGTAATCCGAGAAAAGCTTTAAATCCACCCTCCGACATGGGCACGAAATCTAGAGACTGCTATATGATAATCAAAGGAGATGCACGAGATCCCGCCTACGAGGTGGTAACAAGGACATCCACCAAAGATATAATAGCGGTAGCAGAGTGGTAAAATGGAGCAATTCAAAAAAATACTGGTGCCAACCGATGGCTCGGAAGCTAACGACACGGTAGTTGAAAAGAGTTTGTACCTGGCCAGGATGCTGGGTGCAAGATTGAAGGTACTTTTCGTGGTGGACACCTCCACATTCAAGGGATACCCCCCGGACGAACTTATAACCACCTTGAGGGGACATATGGAGGCCAAGGGAATGGAGATCCTCGACAGGGTAGAAAAGGAAGGTGAGGAACTCGATGTGGAAGTTGAGAAGAGCCTTGTTCACGGAAAGACCGATGAGATGATAATAGAGGAATCCAAGGACCAGGACCTTATCGTGATAGGTACCCATGGCCGGTCGGGATTATCAAGGCTTTTCATAGGTAGTACTACGGAAAGAGTGGTAAAACATGCGGAATGTCCCGTAATGGTAATACATATCAAGGAGGATTGAATAATGGAAAAAGTAAAAGAACTGATGACGCCAGAGCCCATAGTCGCGGAACTACCCGGAAACAGAAGAGATGTGATCAACCTCATGGTCAAGAATAAATTGACCGGTATGCCAGTGGTCAAGGATGGGGTATTGAAGGGCTTTGTAAGCCGACACGACTTCTTCAAGAACCCGGACGAGGACCAGATAGCGATGATATACCGAAAGGATTTTCCTTCGGTAAGGGAGGATGACCCCATCGGGGATGCCGCCAGGTTGATGGTGGAGAACAATATCAATTACCTCCCCGTCTCCGACAAGGATAACATGTGCGTGGGTATCATCACCTCCTACGACATGTTGAAGTACGTTGAACAGAAAAAGGTGACCGCATGCGTGGGTGATGTTGTGAGAAGCCCTTGCGTCCCCATCTACGAGGAAACACCCATAAAGGTGGTCCTTCAGACCATGAAATTGACCCAACTTTACGCATTCCCGGTAGTGGACAAGGACACCTCCCTCAAAGGTATCATCTCGGACAGGGACCTGTTCAATCTTACCAGCATCAACAGTGGAATAGTGGTATCCGAGCTGGGCCTGAGCGATGACGAGGATTCATGGTCATGGGAGGGCCTCAAGAACATAATGAAACTCTACTACGAGGAATCGAAGATAGAACTCCCCGAGATACCGGTCAAGGAGGCCATGGTAAAAGACCCCCTCTCGGTATACGAAAAGACAGAGGTATACGAGGCTGCGAGATTGATGCGCCTTAACGACTTTGCCCAGCTTCCCGTGGTGGACCAGGTGGACAAGCTCAAGACCATGGTCTACGAGCTGGACCTTATATCCACCGTCATATGAGGTTCTTCCATGGTAGACAGGGAAGAGCTTGAATCAGTATGTAAAAGAAGAGGCTTCATGTGGCCGAGCTCGGAGATCTACGGCGGTGAAGCCGGCTTCTACGATTACGGGCACCTGGGGGCAAGGTTGAAGGACGGCTGGGAACTCATCTGGAAGGATTTTTTCCTGGGATTGAATGATAACTATCATATGATATACACGCCGAATATTCTTCCCTATCGCGCCTTGAAGGCCTCGGGCCATGTGGACCTGTTCTCTGACATCATCGTGCACTGCATGCGCTGCAGTGCCAGTTACAGGGCGGACCATCTGATAACCGACCTTACGGGTAAAAACGTTGAAGGCCTGAATGCCAGCGAGATAGAGGGTATGATAAAGGAAAATGAGATGAAGTGCCCCAGTTGTAACGGTAATTTTTCAGAGGCCGAGGAATTCAACATGATGTTCTCCCTGAGCATCGGCCCTACCGGCGAACACAAAGGCTTCCTTCGACCGGAAACGGCCCAGGGTAGCTACATGAACTTCTTTCGGGAGTACCGGGCATTACGAAGGCAGATGCCCATGGGCTTGGCCACCATAGGCAACGCCTTCAGGAATGAGATATCTCCCAGACAGGGTGTTTACCGTCTAAGGGAGTTCTTGCAGGCGGAATTGCAGATATTTTTCATACCCGATACTAATGATATGACCTTTGAAGATATGTACGACGGTAAGGCTGAAGTCACGGTACTCCTAGACGGTGAGGAGGAGGCACGAAGGGTAAGGATGGATGAACTCGAGGATCTACCAGTATTTTACCGATCTCATCTGGCAAAAGTATACGAATTCTACCGTGAGCACATGAACCTGGCTCCCGAGGATGTGAGACTTCGGGAGTTGTCCAAGGAGGAAAAGGCCTTTTACAATCTCATACACTTCGATGTGGAGATAAACATGCCCTCCCTGGGTGGCTGGAAGGAGGTCGGGGGAATCCACTACAGAGGTGACTACGATCTGACAAAGCACCAGGAAGAGTCCGGGACAAAGATGTCCATACCCGTGAACGGAACCAGGGTCGTACCCCACGTGCTGGAGTTGAGCTTCGGTGTCGACAGGAACATTTGGGCAGTTCTGGATAGGGGGTACCGGTTGGACGAGAGAGAGTGGCTCTCCCTCCCCAAAAGGTGCGCCCCGTATCATGTGGCGGTCTTCCCTCTGGTCAGGAAGGACGGACTCGAGGAAAGGTCACGGGAGATATACAAGGTCATCAAGAGGGAATTCAGGGCGTTCTGGGATCGAAGCGGCTCCGTGGGTAAAAGATATGCGCGCATGGACGAGATAGGAACCCCCCTTTGCATCACCACAGATTACGAAACCCCGGAGGATGACACGGTCACGGTACGTGACATAACATCCAAGGAACAGGTAAGGGTAAAGGTACCCGAGCTAATAGATATTATCGGTTCCATCATCGACGGAGAGAAAGAATTCGGTGAATTACAGCGATAAGTGACTATTTTTTTATGGATTCCAACCGGCTTATTATGTTCCAGATCAGGGTTCTGCCATGCAGGGGGATGTTCGGGTCGTCGGCGAGGACCTCGAGTTTGAATATGGACGATGCGATCCTTACATCGACCGCATCATTGGAATAAAGGAGCATCTCCTTGCATTCCGTGGCACCCCTTCTAATATTCCTGGGGATTGACGTGTCCTCGGTAATCTGATCCAGTATCTCGGATATCTGCTTTAGTTCTTCCATGGTAGTCATCGGTAACACCTCAAAAGGTTTTTGAGTATGGAAATAATATCTTCAAGCATATTCTGATATTATTTTCAGCCCCTATTTTACCTCATGTAATTAAACCTTATGGTCTCACCCATGGATTAGGGAATATCAAGGAGGGCAGGCCTACCACGAGCCTGCCTACCTCTATTCCGCTAACGAATAATTTCGGAGGTACACGTTGATCATCTTTCGTCATACCTGGTATCGCATCCCAGGTTTCGATACACTTCCTTCCAACTGTAGTGGTCGTAATCGTTTTCTTCTTTCATGATATGACCACGACACGATTCAAATATAAGGTTCAACCAAGGAGGGGCGACCGAAAATGGTGAAAGTAGTGTCAGGCATCAGACCACACGAAACATTACAAAAGGGCTTGAAAACAGGTTTTCAGGCTCAAACTTTAAATATTCCCGGCCATTAAATTTGCCACCCGATAAGATAACGGATGAGTTCCATGATGAAAGAATTGAAAGGAAGGGAGAGAAGCTCCCGCATACATATTGGCGATTCCCTGGCAGGCATGGAGATGTGTCTGACATCGGATGATATAATAGTGATAACCGACGCTAACATAAGGAAATTGCACTCTCATGCCTTTCCGGAGGCCGAGGTGATAGATGTAGAGCCAGGGGAGGGTTCCAAGAACCTCCGGACCGTTGAACACATCTACGAAAAATTATTGGAATTGGGTGCGGACAGGCAATCCTTCATCGTGGGTATCGGCGGAGGTATCGTTTGCGACATCACGGGCTTTGCGGCATCCACCTACATGAGAGGACTCCGGTTCGCTCTGGTACCCACCACACTGTTGGCCCAGGTGGATGCTGCCATAGGCGGCAAGAACGGGGTCAACCTCAGGCATTACAAGAATATCGTCGGAACCATCAATCAACCCGATTTCGTGCTCGTGGACATGGGTTTTCTCGATACACTACCCCCGAGGGAATTCAGGAACGGCATGGCGGAGGTGATCAAATCCGCCGCCATCTGCAGCCGTAGCCTTTTCGAGTATCTGGAGGATAACAGGGAAAACATCCTTGGTCTTGATACGGAGAGCTTGGGCCGCATCATCAACGACACGGTGGATATAAAACTGGACATAGTCTCCAGGGACGAGTTCGAGACCGGCGAAAGGAGAAAACTAAACTTCGGCCATACCTTCGGGCACGCCCTGGAGAAGCTTTTGCCGTACAGTCACGGTGAGGCCATAAGCATAGGGATGATGATAGCAGCGAAAATGTCTGTGGCAAGGGGTATGCTCGGATCCGAAGACTCTGAACGACTCGAAAGGCTGATCAGGGATTATGGACTACCACACAAGGCGGAAATGGACACGGACTCCATGATAGATGCCCTGGGGAAGGACAAAAAAAGGGTCGGGGACAAGGTCAAGTTCGTCCTCCTGAACGGTATCGGTTCCGCTGAGATAGTGGAAATACCCCTTGACGAATTGAAAAAGGTGTGAACATATGATCAACAAGCGGATTGAGGAGATCAAACTCCACGGGATAAGAGAACTTTTCGAGATGGCAGATGAAACGACCATCAACCTAGGTCAAGGGCAGCCTGATTTTCAACCCCCTTCGGACGTGATAGAGGAGGTGCACAGAGCCATGCTTCAGGGCAAAAACAGGTACGGCTCTCATTTCGGTTTAATGGAACTCCGGGAAGAGATAGCAAGGGACCAATCCCGATACGGGACCCCTCTCACCTTTGAAAACGTGCTCGTGACCGTGGGTGCCACCGAGGGGTTGAAAATAGCCCTGGAAGGTACGGTGGATAAGGGGGACGAGGTACTTTGTCCCGAGCCGGGTTTCGTGGTCTTTCAGCCCCATGTAAGATTCGCCAGGGGCAAGCCGATACCTTACACCCTCAGAAAGGATAACGGGTTCGTACCCGAAATTGAAGAACTGGAAGAGCGAAGGACAGATAGGACAAAAGCGTTGATAGTCAATACACCGGCGAATCCCACAGGCGCCGTTATCCCCGAGAAAAGAATACGTGAAATATCCGGGTGGGCCCGGGAACACGGAATACTCGTTATCTCCGATGAGGTTTACGACAGGTTCGTGTACCATGGCGAACACCGTTCGTTCCTGAAGCATTGTGATGACCTCGTGGTGGTAAATTCCTTCTCCAAATCCTATGCCATGACAGGCTGGCGAGTGGGATTCATGATCGCCAGGGCGGATTGGATCCGGACCCTGGCCACCCTGCATTCATACACCGTGGCATGCCCGCCTACCCCCGTGCAACACGGTGTTCTTTACGCCATGCGCCGGAAGTCGGATTTCGTGCATAACATGGTAAACGAATTCAGGGAGAGAAGGGATTATATGGTGAGCAGATTGAGACAGATAACCGGTTTCCACTGCGGGACACCCAAGGGTGCATTTTACGTTTTTCCGTCATTCGATCTTGACATCACCTCCCGTGATCTCGCACTTGAATTACTGAAGGAAGGAGTGCTTACTGCCCCGGGCAGTGCCTTCGGAGCTGCCGGCGAGTCCCATTTGCGGTTGTCCTATGCCAACTCCATGGACAATATACGGAAAGGTATGGACATATTGGAACGGGTGAGCGGTGAACTGTTCGAGTGATCATCTGCTTCCCGTCATGACCAGATCGAGTATCCCGCAAGCAGCCAGATTTTCCACCACAGGCACCGCCCTTATGGCTATGCACGGGTCGTGTCTACCGGTTATCTCCATATCACATTCTTTCATGGTATCAAGGTTCACCGTTTTCTGGGGTAGGGCTATACTGGGGGTCGGTTTGATGGCCACCCTGAAAACTACTGGCATACCGTTGGTTATGCCTCCGAGGACACCTCCGGCATTGTTGCTCTCGGTAACGACCCTGTTACCGTCGATGATGAACGGGTCGTTGTTCTCGGAACCTTTCAGGCATGCGCACCCCATTCCCGTGCCAAAGTCAACACCCTTCACCGCCGGTATGCTGTACATGTAATGACTGATCACGCTCTCGACCGAGTTGAACAGAGGTTCTCCTACGCCCGGGGGAACTCCGATTATACGCCCCTCGATCATGCCACCCACGGAATCTCCGTCCTCCTTGACCTTCCTTATCAACGCTTCCATCTCACTTGCCAGTACGGGGTCGGCACACCTCACAGGGTTCCGGTGGATGTTTTCCTCGATCTCACTGTCGGATACGTACCGCTCTACCTTGATATCGCCTATGCATATGACATGTGCGAGTACATGTATTCCCCTGTCATCCAGGATGTGTTTCGCTATGGCCCCGGCCATGACGAAGGATGCCGTCATCCGCCCCGAGAAGAAGCCACCGCCCCTATGGTCGTGATACTCGCCGTACTTCTCCCATGCGGTATGATCGCAGTGACCGGGCCTGGGCATGCCCCTGGTACTGCCGTAGTGGAGGGAGTCCGTGTCCCTGTTCCTTATCAACATGGTTATAGGCCCCCCGTTTGCTCTACCGCGGAAGACACCGCTGATCATCTCCAGCCTGTCCTCCTCGTTTCTTGCCGTTGTCAAATGGCTCTGCCCCGGCCTTCTCCTGTTCAACTCTTCCTGTATCTTCTCCTGGTTTATCACGGTACCCGCGGGTACCCCTTCCACAGTAACTCCCACGCATTTACCATGACTCTCTCCGAAAACACTCATACGAAAATTCTTGCCTATGGTGAAAGACATTTTACTTCAGCTCCTATCTTCTCCATATCCCTTATGAAGTCGGGATAGCTCTTGTTCATGCATTCCGCATCCTCGATCACGGTGTCTCCCTCGGCTACCATCGCCGCTACCGTACAGGCCATGGCTATCCTATGGTCATCGTGGGGATAAATATTTGCCCCCTTGAGTTCCGTGGGACCCCGGATGCAAAGGGAGTTCTCGTCCTCCCGTATGTCGGCCCCCATCTTCCGCAATTCCGATGTGATGGCCGACAATCTGTCGCTCTCCTTTATGCGGAGCCTCTCCGCATTCACCAACCTGCTGGTTCCCCTTGCCTGGGTGGCAAGGACGGCACACACGGGTGCAAGGTCCGGTATCTGGGACATATCCATGGTAAGCCCATGGAGTTCCCTCTTCTTCACCTCGATGGTGTCTCCGTGGAACCTTACCACGGCGCCCATCTTTTTGATTATATCGATTATCATCTTGTCACCCTGTTTGGAGTAGAAATCCAATCCTGATACCCGGACATCCCCCGTGAGGGCACCCAAGGCAAGCAGGAACGCCGCAGAGGAAAAGTCACCGGGTACGGTGTAGTCGCCGGGGCTGAAAACCTGCTCGGGAGGGATGGAGAATCTTCCATAGGATTCGGATACCTCTATCTCTATGCCGAAGTTATCGAGTACCTCCAGGGTGATGTCAACGTAAGGTCGGGACTCGAGCTCCGTGCTCAACTCTATCACCGTCTCCCCGGTGGCCCGGGGGCACGAAAGGAGCAAAGCGGTAACGTACTGGGAGCTGACATCACCTTTCATGGTCACCTGTCCGCCCCTTATCCCCCCTCCGAAGACCACCACAGGGGGGAGTCCGTTCATTCCCGTGGAATAGCACCTTACCCCCAGGTCCTTCAGGGCCTTCAACAGTATGCCGACGGGCCTTGCCCTGAGAGATTCGTTGCCAGTAAGTACCGAGATCCCCGGGGCATTTGCTGCCACGGCGGTCATCAACCTGAGTGTGGTCCCGGAGCCCCGGCAGTACATCACGTCTCCCGGTGTATCAAGATATCCTCTTCCCGTTATCTCTACGTGTTTATCCCAGTTAACATCGGCCCCCAGCATCCTGCACAGTGTGGCCGTGGCGGTGGTATCGTCGCTCACAAGAGGTTTACTGATAACTGAGCTTCCCTGGGCCATAGCGGCGCATATCAACGCCCTGTGGGTATAGCTTTTAGAAGGCGGTGCGTTCACCTTTCCTGACGTCTCGGACCTTCGGACCTTCAATCTCACGGGTTCACCTCTTCGATTATCCGGTTCACCACTTCATCCACTTCCAACCCTGAGGTGTCTATGGTATACTCGGCGCATCCACGGTACGTATCTCTTCTTTGTCCCATCATATCCTCTATCCTTTTCAATTTGTTTTCTTCCTTCAGCAAGGGTCTACAGTCATCATCGATTATCCTCTCCGCTATGACCTCGGGAGTTGCAGTAAGTAGAACGACAGTGGAGTGTCTTCTCAATAATTTCACATTCCCGGGGTCAAGAACGACTCCCCCCCCGCAGCTTATCACCGTATCTTCACAGTCACGGATACCTTTGAGCACCGAGCTTTCCAGTTCCCTGAAATATTCCTCACCGTTCTCATGGAATATGTCGGTTATGCTCTTACCCGCCATCTCCTCTATCTTCTCGTCGAGTTCCAAGAAATACCAACCCAATCGATGGGCCAGGGAACGGCCCACTACGCTTTTGCCGGTTCCCATGAAGCCGATGAGTGCGATATTATTTACCATCATATCCCTCTCTATCCAGATATTCCATAAGGGTTTTTCTCATGACGGTAAGGGGAACTTTCCTGCCGGTCCATCTTTCCAACGCCGCGGCCCCCTGATGAACCAACATGCCTACACCTGTAACGGTCCTGCATCCGTGGTTTTTCGCCTCCTTGAGGAATACAGTGGTTACAGGTATGTAAACGATATCCGTTACCACGGTACCTGAAGATACTCTATCCAGGGGTATCACACTTTCACGGATGTGCTTTCCCTTCATACCCACGGGCGTTGTATTTACCACAAGGTCCATCTCCGGAAGGTATTCAACGGCACCATCAAGATCCGTAAGTCGCAGGTTCTTACCATGTCTCTCCATCATGTCAACTATACCCGTGTGAGTTACCGGTGTTCTGTTCGCCAAAGTTATTTCACGGACGCCCTGGTCAACAAGGGCATACAGTACGGCCCTTGCTCCTCCGCCGGCCCCCAATATCATCGCCTTCATGCCTCTTAAAACGATGCCTTCCTCCTCCATGGATCGTAAAAAACCGATGCAATCGGTGTTATCACCTACCAATTCACCTCCTTCCCCGTATATGGTGTTGACAGCCCCCACGGTCCTAGCCTGGACGGTAAGCCTATCCATGTATGCCATCACATCTACCTTATGGGGTATGGTAACGTTGGCGCCTGCGATTATTCCCCCCCGTAGCTCCGCTACAAAGTCCTCAAGTCCGCCTCTCTCAACCCTCATCTTTCGGTATTCGTACATATCACTGAGACCCATGCTATCCAGGGCGGCGTTGTGGATCAAAGGGCTCAAAGAATGCTCGACGGGATCGCCTACAACCACCAGTCTATTCAAGGCACAACTCCCTCCATATCCTCCTTGTGTCCTCCACACTGAGCTGCCCGTGGGCGACCTCGCCAGTCACGGATGCATAGGTAAAGGGCGAGCCGTATAACGGTGCCAGTAGCCTTGTGAACCTGCCGATCCCCCCCATGGCGAAGGCGACGAGTTCGAAATCCTGGCGTTTCGCATGTACAAGCAATTCAAGTATGTGATGGCAGTCCTCGGGGCGATTTGCGTAGGTGACGATCTTACCTATGTCCGCACCCTGTTTTTTCAACTCATTCATGAGTCTCATCAACTCTTCCGGCCCTGGAGTACATTGGAAGTTATGGGTCGATAGGATGATGCCGATCCCCAACTTCACCGCATGCTCCATTACCGGTACCCTAAGTTTTTGCCCGGTCTCCAGTTCGATATCCACGTACTGGCAGCCTGCATCCATCGCCTCCATGAGGTGCCCCAATCTATCTTCCTCTGTGCCTTCAAAATTTCCACCGTTAGCCGTGCTCCTGTTGGTCGCGATGATCGCCGCTTGGGTGGAAGCGTATATGTCATTCAGTCTCTCTATCCTTTCCATGAAATCCATTCTGTGTTCAACGAATTCGGTGTCCGTTCTTTCCATGACACGTATACACTCGTCAGGGTTTTTTCCGTTAATACATGCGCATATTTTCATTATGGTCTATATCTCAAAATAACAGGTACGAATAAAAGTCTATCGGGCTATAACTCCAATTTATAGTGGAGGACACAACTTTTTTAATGTATATTATTGTGCCCTTCACTATTGTATCAATTGAGCATGTTGATTACCTTTTCGATACACAATAGAAGGGAATTCGCCCGGATGAGTCTCTTTGTCCGTATAAGACACTCCTTGAAGGTCCTTTTTTCGTCATGGGTGCAGACCTTTCTCGCAACGGTTTCATGATCCAGCATATATATCTCCAAGATTTTTTAAGAACACTTGTACGTTCTTACATACATACATACGCCCACTGTCATATAAACATTATGCATGTTAATCAATGCACGTCTTTACGGTTGAAAATGTATTCGCCTATGATGAGAGGGGCAGCGAGCCATATGATCAGCAATATCAACATAATCCAGGTGTCGTAGTAATAAGGATGGTACTGGGGTTTCTCACCTCCGAATTCCATGGCCCATTCACGCAAGGCGGGTATGTTTAGGGCCAGCAAAGTGTACCAGATCAAAACAGGGTTGAAAAGATGCAGCCCGAAATACCATCCGGGGGGCCTCCCGGCTACCACCTCGCTCCATCCGAAGGTCAGCTCCGCAAGGGCATATACGGAAAAAAGCCATATGAAGGAGAATAGGAACAGGGAGAATACCGAGGCCGTCATGGAGGCCGTACTGTCTTCGAATACTACCGAAAGCATCATGGAAATGGACAGGTAAATCCCACCCAGCAGAACGGATGCCAGTATGAAAAGGTAATATTCGGACCATACTACCGTTGATATCTGCATGCTTATCATCACACCTCCCAGGCCAAGACCGGACGTGATGCACGAGATCAAAACGGCCCACAAACCTAAAAATTTGCCCGACAGGACCTCCCCGCGATCCACAGGATATTATTCCCGTGCCGATGAATCCGTCCAAATTTTTTTATATCACCGGATGTAATGTCCTATCGCTAACAGGTGGTTTGAATATGAACGAGAAGTTGACTGACGGACGTGTAACTAAATACAGGGACATAGTTACTCCTGCAGAACTCCAGCGGAAACTGGCTGCGGGAGAAATCGAGTTGGATAACGTAGATGTGGGAAGACGGGGTATCAAGGATATACTCGATAAGAAGAGTAACAGAAGGTTCATAATCACAGGTCCCTGCTCCATACATGACATAGACGAGGCAAAGGAATATGCCAGAGAACTGAAAAAAATAATCCCAAAGGTGGAAGACAAATTTTTACTGGTTATGAGGGCCTATTTCGAGAAGCCCAGGACCACCATAGGGTGGAAAGGGTTGATAAGCGACCCTCATCTCAACGGCACCAACGATATGAACACAGGACTCGATAGGGCCAGGGAATTTCTACTATATGCGGCCGGTATAGGTGTACCCACGGGAACGGAAGTCCTTGATACGGAAAGCCCCCAGTACATAGACGACCTCATATCATGGTCGGCCATCGGGGCCAGGACAACGGAATCACAACCTCACCGGGAATTGGCATCCGGTCTATCTGTACCTGTGGGTTTCAAGAATGACACCGCCGGGAACATCAAGATCGCCGTGGATGCCGTTAAAACCGCACAATATCCCCATTCCTTCAGGGGCATAAACAAAGATGGTAAGATATGCATAGTTGACACCACCGGAAACTCCTACTGTCATGTGGTATTGAGGGGTGGTAAGATGGGAGGAGATTATTACCCCAACTACGATTACCTGTCCATGGAAAGGACCAAGGGATACCTGGAAAAGGAGAACCTACCCGTCAACATAGTGGTGGACTGCAGTCACGGAAATTCGGGAAAGGACCCCCAAAAGCAACCCCACGTTTTCAGACATCTGATCGAACAGATAGTGAACGGTAATGAAAGCATAGTGGGTATGATGCTAGAATCGAACCTGGAGGCCGGCAGTCAACGCCTTACCGATGGTGGGGTGGGACTCAAAAGAGGCGTGTCTGTGACAGATGCATGCATCGATTGGGAAACTACAGAAGAGATCATACTGGAATCCTACCATAGGCTTGAAATGTGATAATGTAACAGACAAATTACATACAAGAAATAATACGAGGCTGTCAAGTTTTTAGTGATAGTAGATCATTTTGGTAATATGCGAATGCAAATAGATGATTTTCTAAATTGGAGTGTTTTTAAAACCTCTTTTGAACAAGTCAGGATGAGTGTAAGAATAATACGGTTCCACAGCATTATTCGTTTTAGGGATTTCAGACATTTCATAGAAATGTGTTAGATCTCACTTTCCGCACCCCCCACGCAAAAAATAGATTTTTTCGTATTCTTCACCCATTAGAGCAAGAATCTTTTCATGTACTGGCTTGAGATTCAACACTTGTTGAGATACTGTACCACCGTCGGTGACGTTGAGTAACGATATGTTCTCGAACTTCTGGAAGATCCATCTCATCGTAGGATTTTTAGTTGGTTTACCCAGTTGGTCGAGAACGGTCTCATCCATCTCTACCAGAGCATTCCTTAGCTTGCGTTGGGCAATGGCGTATACCAACAGGCTCAATCCCATGACCATCACGAGGCTGACGATACGTTGAGGTTTCTTCAGAAAAGTTGAGTTTGTGAAGAACATCGGGTCCTTGATGAACCTGAACCCCCGTTCGACGCTCTGCTGCTGTTTGTATTCTCTCAAGATAACTTCCTGATCCAGATTTAAATCGTTCGTCGCCAATATGAATTTACCTTTTCGAAGCCGACTGGACTCAATTGCATCATCATCTTGTTTGAATGTGGCATTGATCTGATAGATATTCTTGCCGGCCTTAGAACCTTTTTTTGGCCTTCCCCTCTTACCCGTCTTTTTCTTC
>JAFDTY010000072.1 GCA_019594055.1 Candidatus Haladaptatiplasma halalkaliphilum
ATGCGAAGGCCGCAATCCGGGTCTATCATGCAATTATCCCCGAAGGTATCGTGGGCCTTTCTGATCCTACCGATTATGGTGTCCATGGATTCAGGTTCCGGGTCGGTGGTCACCACACCTACGGCCATGCGCTTTCCGTGGTCGATATCGCGGTAGACATCCATGAGTTGGGGATTGGCGGCGAATTCGTGGTCCAGTATATCCACGGGCAGTTCTACCAGTTCCCGGGCCGCGGAAGATACGTCGCCGCAGACGTGCAGTGCCGTGGGGACGTGTATATCACGAAACACCCTTTCCACCGCTTCCCGTGCGAACTCCGGATATTCCACAGAAAGGAAAGGCTCGTCCAGCTGGATAATGTCGCAGACTTCCGCCAGGGCTGCCGCCTCCTTTCCCAGGGCAGTGGCGGCGTCCATCACCCCCTCGTAAATGTCCTTGTAGTGTGTGTTCTCCACGCTGTTCACCAGTGTCACCGGTCCTGTGATAACGCCCTTCACCCCCACGTCTTCCGGTATGATCGTCCGCAAATATTTTTGGTCGGCGACGGTGATGTCACCCCTGTAGGCTATATCGCCCACGATGCTGATACGCTCCCTGATCCTGAACCCCCTGAGTTTACTTGCGTATAGTCGGATCATGTCGTTCCTCGTCTGACCGTCGGTGACCAGTTCGATACCCGCATCCAGCTGAGCGCTGACCGCCTCGCGTATGCATGTATCGAAGGGGTCCGGACCCCTGGGGTATGCATCCATGAGCCTTTCTCTACACGGAATGGCCGGGAAGCTGCCCACGGTGGTGGTCATCAGTTCTTTATCCAACATCGAGTGGTAATAGGGCTGTTATATAAAAAGCATGGTGGAGGGAATTTTGAAACGTTTTACAAACAAAGAAAAACACACCACCTCAGAAAATGATTTATATTACGTTACATCTTAGTCTATACAGCATACCAGAATGTGAGACCATGACCGTTATAAAAAAGGTGGTGTTGCTCGGTGACCCCGCGGTGGGCAAAACGTCTCTGGTACGACGTTTCGTCTTCGACATGTTTGACGACCATTACATAGCCACAATCGGTGCCAAAGTGGTGAAGAAGGAGATGGTGGTGGACGGCAGTGACCTGAAGTTGATGATATGGGACCTGCTGGGCCAGGAAAACTTCGATCGTCTTGTCTCCAGCACGTTGAAAGGGGTGGAAGGGGCTTTCATAGTGTTCGATCTGACCCGAAAGGACACGGTGAATCGAATACCCAAATTCATGAGTATTGTGGATGGTATCACCGGGAGCGTTCCCCCGATAATATTGGGCAACAAAAATGATATTGAGTCGGATATCGAGGTTGGGGTGGATGACATTAGAGAATACACCGTAGATATCGGCAATCCGTACTATGTCACCAGTGCAAAAACAGGAGAAAATGTGGAACTCGCATTCCAAGAGCTGGGTAGGATGCTATTGAACCTGAATAAGGAGTGAACACCATGGTGGATAATATAGAAGGACTTGAGGATATCAAAAAAAGTTTGGAAGAAGAAAGGAAATTGATATCCGCGGAAAGGGATGAACTTGAAACCGAGAGGGATAGGTACGTTAAGATGGCAATGAACAAGGAGGCGGAAATATCGGAAAAACTCGTGGAGACACATCGCATAAAAAAAGAGCTTGAACGTACAATGAAAGAGGAGGAAAATCTGGCCCGTCTTAAGGATATCTTGATCGCCGCCCTGAAGAAGGATTCAAAATTAATAATAGGTATAATGAAGGATATGGGAATGACCAAAGAAGACCTAAAGAATATCGAAGCGTACCTTACCGATTACATGAACAAGGAAAAAAAAGGGTAAGGAGGATTAGCGTCAGTCAGCATATCGGTGTGATGTTTCTCCCTCTGAAACCGTTTTTCACCCTCTTTTCATTCACCTTCAAACCTGTGACTATGGACATGATTTTGATCCTGTGGCGACATGCAGGATCGACCCTGGCTCCTAGTATAACTCCCGCTCCGGGGTCAAGTATCGAGGTCATCATACCCACAACATCGTTCATCTTCCGAAGGGTAAGATCCGGCCCTCCTGTTATGTGTATGAGAGCGTTCTTGGCACCCCTGTAATCGACGGTAAGGAAGGGGTTTTCACTGGCCTCCTTCACCGCCTTTTTAGGATCGTCAGAACTTGCCTCCCCCATCATTATGGTAGAAACTCCCCCCGATTCCAGCACCGTTCTTAAGTCGTTAAAATCCAGATTGATGAGTGAAGGACAGGTCACAGTTTCTGTGACACTCTTGATCAGACCCGATATCAGTGCGTCCATGATACCGAAGGCCCTGTCCATGGGCTGGTTGGGTGCGACCTCGAGAAGTTTATCATTTTCAAGCATGATAGTCGAATTTGCAAAACGGTGTATCTTGCTTACACCTGTCAAAGCACGCTTTCTTTTGGTCAGACCTTCCGAGGAAAAGGGCATGGTCACTATGGCCACCACCATGGCCCCCTGCCTTCTTGCAAGCTCTGCGATAACGGGTGCGGCTCCCGTTCCCGTGCCGCCACCCAACGCTGCTGTGACGAACACCAGGTCCGCCTCCTTGAACACCTTCTTGAAACCACCCGATGCCCTCTCGGCACACTCCTCGCCGACCCTGGGGTCGCCCCCGGCGCCCAGGCCCCTGTTGTGCCCTGCCCCTATCAGAACCCTGGTGTCCGCCTCTATACCCTCCAGATGTGCCTTATCGGTGTTGACGGCTATGGTTTCCGCACCGTACACACCCATACGCCCAAGTCTCTTGATGCTGTTTGTACCGCCGCCTCCTACTCCTATTATGAATACCGATAACCGTTTTGGTTCATCGGGTTCCCAAGTATATGAATTCTGTGTCATCCAAATAGCCTTTAATATTACGTTATCCGGTTGGAACGAACCCATGGGGTTCCGACCATTTGTTCCATACAGGGTTATTAGCATTCGTCGGTTAATTCATTTCTGTATTCTTTTATGCGGCCTCTCACATATTCTCTGACCGCGTTCCTGATGGCATCATCGACGGAGATGGAGTCTCCTTCAGTAACCAAACTTTGTATCTCGTCCACCTTCTTCTTCGGTAGTTTTACAGTTATCTGGGATATGTACTCGGGGGCGTTCATGGTGTCTATAAAGCTTTCCAGGGCAGCTCTGATAGCCTCTGACATATTGGCGTAGTCGGACTTGTCGACGATGCATTCGAGTTCCTCCACCATCTTTTCGGGGATCCTCACGGTTATTCTTCTTGTGTCGGACGACATCGTGTTACCTTCGATATTTTAGTCGGACGTAAATGTTTATTACGTCAGACAACAAGACAATCGTGTTTTTTGCTTATAAGCCTTTCGGTATGTGTCACACGCACATCTAACGGTTAACAATTATTGATAATTACCAGTTACACTTATATATTTTGAAGCACATCAGTTATGGGAAGATGAATTATGAAAAACCTGCCGTGATAAAGGAACCGTCGAAGATATTCGTTGATAGAGAGGGTGAGTTGGGTGAACTTATCGAGCGAATGCGACATGTTATGGGTGGGAGGGGTGTGATAGTGTTTTTAACGGGGGAGGCAGGCGTGGGTAAGACCGCTCTTGCGGAAAATTTTGAGGACATTTGCAGGACCAACGGATTCGAGATTTTGAAATGTCGATGTATGCACTATGAAAGCGCCACACCATATATACCTATCATGGAAGCGTTGGGAAAATATTTCAAGATAGAGGAGTCAGACGAGAAAAAATCCCCTGTATCGGGCATGCTCATGAGCCTTAGGGGTATGGTCCGAGGGGAAGAAAGGAACGAGAATGTTTCACTTTCCGATAAAAGGGAGTCGATGTTCGATCGGGTGACGAATAAAATTATAGAGCTATCGAAAGAGAAACCTGTACTTTTATTCTTGGATGACCTCCAATGGATAGATGAAGCATCCGTCCGTCTACTACATTATCTCGCAAGACACATATCCGATCACAGGGTTTTCCTCCTCGGTGCTTACAGAGGCGAAGAGTTTATGCAGATGAATGACCTTCCCCTGACAGGGGTATTGAGCAGGATGACGGAAGAGAGGTTATTGGATATTTATGAAGTGAACAGTTTTTCTTTACGACACACATCCGAGATGGTGATGAAAAGGTTGGGTAAGAAAAACCTTCCCCGCTCATTCCTGAGCATGATCCACAAAACAACAGGAGGAAATCCCTATTACATTATCGAGATACTTGATTCCATCTTAGAAGAGGGGATGCTAGACCCCCATACACACACCTTGGATACCGAAAGGGATCTGTCAGACATCACAGTTCCTGCCTCCATAATAGACCTGATCCAACGACGTTTAGATAGTCTCTCAAAGGAGGAGAAGACGGTTCTGTCCTACGCCTCAGTCATCGGCACGGAATTCGATTTTCGGGTCCTTGAACGTTGCACCCGTATGAATGTTATCGAATTGCTTGACATCATCGATGACCTTAAAACTGGCGGACTGATACAGGAAAAAGGAGATTTTCAAAAGGAGGTTTACCGGTTCACCCATGTACAGACCCGCACCGTGATTTACGATAAGATGAGCAAGAGCAGGAAGAGGGTATTACATCTACAAGTGGGTAATGTCGTGGAGGAGATATGCGAAAAAAAACCGGAAGCACATTACTATACTCTTAGCAAACACTTCTTGTTCGGTAAAGACTTTCACAAGGCTTATGAATATTCCGTGAAGGCCGGGAACAAGGCGATGCAAAGCTTCGCCTTGGAGTCAGCCCTTGAATTTTTCGAGAACGCATTGCTATCCGTCAAGTCCGCCAGAAACATGGAAAATGCTGGTAAAAAGGAAGAGGAGTTATTGAAGACCATCGGAGAGATCCGTTACGACATGCTTGAATGGGACCGTGCCATTGGTACAAACGAGGATATTTTGAACATGTCAAATATCCGTGGTAACGGGGAATCAGATGCAGATACGTTAAAATTGTTTGGTAATATCGGTAGAGGCAAAAAAGAACTTCAGGAGGCCAGGGTGCATTTAGAGAAGATACTTCAAAAGACTGAAAATGTTGAAGACGAGTGCGAAATTGCAGTTGCTCACAAGGGGTTGGGATACATCAAATGGAAAGAAGGTCTCTTGGACGACGCCTTCGATCATTATCTAAAAGTCATAGAAATGGCGGAAGTACCGGGAAGCGAAAAATATCTGCCCCTAGCCTACATCGAAATGGGTCAAATATGTGCCCACAAGGGGGACAACGATCTGGCGACTCAATATTACGAGAAAAGTCTCCCTCTTCTCAAAGAAAGCGAATCCTTTTGGTTGCTGGCAAAAACCTACAATAACATCGGGATTCAATACATGAACAAAGGTGATTGTGACACCGCCATAGAAATGTTTGAAAAATGCGAGGATATAGCCAGAGAGTCGGGTAACAAGATGTGGTTAGGGGCGAGCTATTACAAACGGGCGGAGGCTCTTTCAAACCGGGGTGATACCATTGAAGCAAGAATCTATGCGAATAAAGCGGAAAAAGTGCTGAAATCAATAAACGATCAGACAGGATTGTCAAGTGTGTACAAGGTCCTAGGGATGATAAATAGGGATGAAGGTAAACTTGAAGAGGCCTTTGAGAGTTTTCGTTTGTCCAACGAAATAACACGAAAGTTGGAAATCCCTTTTAAATTCGCGAAGGCTATCCTCGGACTAGCCGAGGTATGCATGATCACGGGTGAAACGGAGAAGGCGAAAATAAACTATCAGGAGGCCTTGGACATATTGGAGAGGATAGGGGCCCGTCAACTTCTAGAGCAGGTTAAAAACAGTTTGAACTCGTTAACGTCGGATCAGGGATAGAGCCATTTTTCCCCGGGCTTCGAGTATTCAGAATAATCCGATTCGCGGAAGAAGATGTTCAGTTCCCTCAGGGCACTCTCCGGTGAATCTGACGCATGTACTATGTTCCTGGATATGTCCATCCCGAAGTCCGCCCTGATGGTTCCCGGCGATGCCTTCTTCGGGTCGGTCTTTCCAACCATATCCCTTACCACGGAAACCGATGAATGGCCCGAAACAGCCATCACCACCACGGGACCCGATGTGATGTAATCCAAAAGAGACACGTAAAAATCCTTGCCACTGTGTTCGGCGTAGTGCACCCCGGCGGTATCTTCCGTAACCTCCATCATCTTGAGGGCGTCTATGCGTAGTCCCCTTTTTTCAAATCGTGATATTATCTCACCTACAAGGGAACGCTGCACACCATCGGGTTTGATCATCACGAATGTGCGCTCCAAGAGAGGTCACTACTCCTTCGCCTTTTTCCGGCGTATCATCTTCTTTTTGCCTGTGGCGGCTGCCGCCTTTTTATGATGGGTGATTATGGCCTTTTCCTGGGCATACTTCATGGTCCACCGAGTTTCCCTGTCTTTCCTTTTCAGATGTATAAGGTTCTTCTCGCACTTGTTACTGCAAAAGTGAAATGTTTTGCCGTCGGTTTTGATAAATATCTTGCCCGTGCCGGGTTCTATTACACGGCCGCAGAAGGTGCAGGGTCTTGATTCGGGCATATCATCTCACCCCGATACTCCTGGCTTCCCTTGCGGTTTCCCTGAGCATAAGGATGTCACCTTTTCTCACGGGCCCCATGACGTTACGGGTGATTATCCTCCCTTCGTCCCTGCCCCCCAGGACCCTCACCTTTACCTGTGTAGCCTCTCCGGTCATGCCTGTCCTGCCGATCAACTCGACTACCTCTCCGGGGGTACCTTCATAGTCTGCCATTTAAGACACCTCTTTTTATTTCTTCAGCTTCGAGAGTGATGTCACGAGGGCACCCAGCATCTCCCCGCCTTTGCCGGGGTTGATTATCGCGATGGATGCGGCGCTTGCGTTCATGCCCACCGCACCCCCCAGCTCCTGCTTGGATGGTACGTAGGCATAGGGTACTTCCCTCTCTTCGCAAAGTAAAGGTATGTGCGCGAGGATCTCCGGCGGATTTACATCCTCCGCCAGTATCACGAGTTTCGCCTCCCCTCGTTCCACAACCTTGGTTACCTCATTTGTTCCTTTCCTGACCCTTCCGGTGTCCCTTGCGAGTTCGACCACCTCGTAGGTCTTGTCCACAAGTTCGGAGGGCATCTCGAAGTTAACGTATATGTTTTTTGCCATGTTTTTACACCTCATTCAGATATCATATCTTCATAATTCATCGGTTTGGGATTACCCTTTACACGGGTGTGATATAAAAATGTTTTGAGATGTGTGAGGGATCATCCCTTTCCCCCGGCCCCGAGTCTGTCATAGGCTCTTTTGATGACCACGGGAACCAGTATCCACAGGGTGATTATAAGGAAGGGGTCGCCCACACCCAGATAGACAAGCAGTAAGGTCGAGATCACCCCGAATGCGAGGCCCAGAAGGGCACCGACCCTGTGGACGGGCTTCATGGAGAACACATGGAAGGCGGGTATATGTAATTTGGTGCTACGACCGGGATGATTCGACAATGATTTATAGTCGTAGAGTATTACCGTAGTGATGGAAGACCACGAAAGGATATCCATGGAGCACGGTGCAGGTGGAGAGATAATGAACACCTTCCTCAAGGAGGCGATATTACCTCTCTTCATGAAGGCCACGGGTGAGATACCCATAGAGTACATGGACGACTCGGCGGTTATAGATGACATAGTGCTTACCATAGACAGTCACACCGTGAAGCCGGTGATATTCCCCGGGGGGGACCTGGGCAGCCTGGCCATGTGCGGCACCATAAATGACCTTTTGGCCCTGGGTGCCCTGCCCCGGGCCATAGGGCTCGCCCTGGTCATGCCCGAAGGCTTGGAGTTTTCACAGCTGAAAACAATCCTCGTCAGCGCGTCAGAAGTATCCCATAAAACCGGGGTTGCCGTCATCGCCGGGGACACAAAAGTGGTGGGTAACAGGGACCTGGACACTCCCATCATCACCACCGCCGGTATAGGCCGGAGGCACCCGTTCATGGATGCAAACCTCGAACGTGCAGGCGGCCGGAACACCCGGTGGCTTTCGGACAACAACCTCAATCCCGGTGACAAGATCATATTAACGGGCTCCGTGGGTGACCACGGCATCACCATACTGTCTGAGAGGGAGGGGTACGGCTTCGAAGGTGACGTGTCCAGTGATATCAGTGCCCTGACGGATGTGATGGATGCCGCCCTTGCCAGGGGTGGGGTGGCGGCGGCAAAGGACCCCACACGGGGTGGCATAGCCAACGCCCTGAACGAATTTGCCCGCAAATCCAACGTGGGTATAGAGGTGGAAGAAACCTCGATCCCCGTTAAGGATTGGGTGGCCTCCGCAGGGGAGATGCTGGGTATAGACCCATTTTCCGTGGGCAACGAAGGAAAAATGCTCCTTGCGGTTCACCCTTCACGAGCCCAGAAGGTCCTTGAATGCATAAGGGAAACAGAGAACGGTAGGGACGCTGCGGTCATAGGGATTGTCAGGGAGGACATAAAAGGCGTCGTCCTGAAAACCGCGGTTGGCGGTACGCGTATACTGGAACCACCGGTGGGCGATCCCGTACCAAGGATATGCTAGCCCTTGTTTCTTCTGTAGAAAAAGAACGAACACACCGACAAGACCAACAGTAGGACTATTACCCATGGTGCTATGCTTTTACCTTCACTCATCCCCAGGCCCGTGGTTGTAGCCTCTGTCACGGTCACCATAACGCTGTCGGTATCCACATTACCAGCCCCGTCCACAACCATAAGACCTATGGTGTATACTCCCGGGTGTCCGAACACCGTGGATACAACCTTTCCCTCGGTTTCGTAGATCCCATTTCCCGTAAGGTCCCATCGATAGGAAACTATTCCCTTGTTGTCCCAACTATAACTTCCGTCGAACCTGACTATGGAACCCGCCTGGACCATCCTGTCCCTTCCGGCATCCGCAATGGGTCTGATGATATCCCCCGTCCAGTCGTGCATGAATATACTCGCGTAATAATCACCTACCTCCTCATTATCCACTATCAACCCCACTTCCCGGTTCTGCAGGACGGAATTCGAGTTCCAGTTGATGCTCGATATCAACACCCTTCTGTTATCCACCACCATCCCCTTGTTGTGGATCTTGTCAAGACCGGTGTAAGGGTCCAGCAGGCCCACCTCCAGGGGTATATCCCTTTGGGATGATATGTTGTTCAACCTATCCATGGTATAGTCATTGTCTGTTCTACCGCCCCCCAGATTGTACCATGTGGAATCCAGCTGTATCTTTACCTCAACACCCCTTTCCGCCGCCCGTATGAGGGCACCAAGGTAGGGGTTCTCCAGGTCTCCCCACTCGTAGGCGTAGAATTGCTGTACCTTTATGTTGTTCTCCGCCCCATCTATCATCCCAAGGATGGTTTCTTCCGACATGGACGAATCGGGTGACAGTACCGGGGTAACGGTAATCTCAGTGGTCACGTGCTTCGTATGGTACAAAGGGCGATAGGTGGGGGTACTATCGTATTCAGTGTAGTAATCGGTATCACCGGTGGATGTGTAAAGGTTGGCGTAATGGCTATCCCATAGGTACACCTCCGTGAAGAAATCCGCCAGGGTCCCATCTTCGATAACGATGCCCCAGCCCCTGTTACCGTAATCACCGTCCTTGGGATAGCCCATGCTGCCGAAATTTTCCGAGGATACCAGCACCGATGAGTTATCGGCGATCATGTATTTGCAGTGGAAAAAGTTGTAGGGTGAAAAGTGCCCGTCTCGCAGCTTTTTGACTTCCGCTCCCGCCTCCTGGATGAAATTGAGTATCCTATTTCCGTGGTTGGAGATACCACCAACCGGACTTCCCTCAACCAGGACCCTTACGTCTATGCCTCTGTCGGACATATTTGCCAATCTCTCGGCTATGAAGGTGTCGCTGAGGATGTACACGCTCACCACGAGGTTACTCTCCACACCGTCGAGAAAGTCCATCATCGCACCGAAGGAGTTATCCGGAGCGGCGTACAGTGTTGCGTTCCCCATAACATCTATGGGTTCCACGGTGAAGTTGGACTGCCCCAAACGCCACCTTCTCACCCAGGTCCAGTCTTCGGCGGTATCGGTATCCCTGGAGTTCCTCTTTGCGTAGAAACCTCTGCTCATCCCCTGGAAACGAGGACCGGCCCATCCTTCCACATCCTCCTCTCCGTCGCCGTAACAGAAGGTGTCCATGAGTTGATCTCCCTTCATTAGCATCACATCGTCGCCCTTGTCCACCAGTCTGAAGAGCCCCGTACGGGGAAGTCCGTCGGCGTCCCATGTGTAATCCGGACTTCTTTGCCATACCTCCCTGTAACCCTCCTCTTCCTCCGCCAGTACCAGCCTATCCCCCGCTGCCAGCACGATGTCCGGTAGGTGTACGATACCTCTACCGTTGGTCAACGTCCACCCCTGGAGTGATGTGTCGGCACCCCAATTCTCCAGCACCACGTACTCGCAGCCCGGGTCCGAATAGATGTACACCTCTACGATCTTGATATTATCCACTTCGCGGGCCTGGGTCAACGGAAGGGGAGATATGAGGATGAGTATGATGATGATAATCGCCCAGGGTGCACTATGCTGTCCCCGGTCTACCTTTCTTCGGTTCCCACGGTTGGTATATGGTTGATCTTGCACCCTCTGCGTGAATTTTCATACGTATAAAAATGTAACTCATGTGAACATGGTCAATACTTAAATATGTATTGTCGTTGATGATGAAATCACGTTGTGCCGAGGTGGCCCAGCCCGGCTAAGGCGGTGGCCTCGAGAGCCACTGGTGCTTTGCACCTCGGGAGTTCGAATCTCCCCCTCGGCGCTCACTTCGTTCGCTTCTCGGGTGAGATTCGAAAACTGTTAAGAATCTACGATTCTCAACGCTCGGAAAGCTTTGCTTTCCTCGTCTCCCCCTCGGCGTTTTCATAACTTTAGAGCGGAGCGAGAAAGTTTGAAAATTGCGGGAATACGTTGTATTCCCGCTAACTTCTAACATTGCGAGTTACGAGCAATTTAGAAGCAAGAGATTCGATCCTCGTTTTCATACCTTTTGAGCTTGGCGAAAAACTAAAAAGTGAGGAAAATCTACATTGCGGACATATGCCGGTTTGCTCTTATACGAAAAGAACATGAAGTAGTGAGGTTTACATATGTCCGAGATAAACAGACTGAAAACAAAGACGTCAGAACAGCGATTTCTATCTGTAATGGGGAATGAGTTTGA
>JAFDTY010000020.1 GCA_019594055.1 Candidatus Haladaptatiplasma halalkaliphilum
GGCCTTCGACGCATTCTTCAACTCTATTTTCACCATATACCTAGTGGTGATACCACTGACCATGGTGATATGGATGATCGAATTACTCTTTGCAGGCGGTATAGTCGGCATGACGAAGGAAGGTTTCGAAGGGAGACGGGTAAATGTAAATACCGGGTTCGATGTTATCAAAAGGAACCCTCTCGGTATAATAGGTGCGAGTATAGTTCTGACTCTATTATTCTACATAGGAAGCTTCATTTGCTTTATCATAACTCTATTGTTCTGCTACTTTTGGCTGTTCACCCTACCCATAATCGTTATCGAGGGTAAGGGTATCTCCGCGGCCATGTCGTCAAGCAAGGACTTTGCCAAGGAGCACGAAACCGCCGGATTCACCATCGTTGTTATCATCATGGTGATCGTGATAAGCATGATAGGCGGTGTGATAGGCATGCTTTTGAGCGGTACCTTCTTCATCTTTTTTGAATTCAATATCGAAGAGATGTTCGTTTTCGGCCCCAGGCTTATAATAGGACAGGCCATAGCCGGTATCTTCAGTGTGATAGCGACCGCCTTTGCAATAATGTGCGCCACCGTGCATTACCTCCGGGGACGGGTTTTTTCAAGACAACACATGCAGTACCGGGGCCAATACTGGTATCCACCACCTCCCCCGCCCTACTATTACAGCCGATAATTATTAGTTGTTCCGCCACCATGGTAATAACGGTAACATGAAGGAAGCCATGTTCTGGAAAGGGCTGGAGGAAGATCGTGTCCGATGCGAACTGTGCGCACACCACTGCACCATACAGGAGGGGGCAAGGGGTATATGCAACGTTCGTGAAAACAGGAAAGGTGTATTGTGTTCCCTGGTCTACGGCAAGGCGGCATCCCTGGTACCCGACCCCATAGAAAAAAAACCGTTATACCACTTTCACCCGGGAACCTATGCCCTGTCCTTCGGCACCATGGGGTGTAACTTCCGTTGCTCGTTCTGCCAGAATGCCTCCCTTTCGTGCGGCAGCCCCACCAGTGCGTACCTAAAGGAATATACGGTGAAGGACATCGTCAGGGAGGCTTTGAAGTACGATGGCATAGCCTGGACCTACAACGAACCCACGGTATCCTACGAATTCAGCTACCATGTATTCAGGGAGTACAAAAAGAAGGGAAACGGATATACAACATATGTAACCAACGGTTACATGGAATCCGAACCCCTTATAAAACTGGTACCGTACCTGGATGCCATGAACATAGACATCAAGGCATTTACGGATAAATTTTACAGGGAAGTCGTGGGAGGTAAGCTTCAGCCGGTCCTGGATACCGCAACAAGAGCCGTAAATCTGGGCATACACGTGGAGGTAACATACCTCATCATCCCCGGACACAACGATGAGCCTAAGGAATTATCTGAATTCTCAAATTGGGTGAAGGAAAATCTCGGGGAGGACACCGCCGTGCATTTCTCCAGATTTCATCCCGATCACCGCATGCGCAATGTTCCCCACACACCGCCTGAGAAGATGGAGGAAGCCCGGAAGATAGCCACCGAGCACGGGCTCAACTATGTGTACCTGGGCAACCTGCCTGCGGATAACAACACGTACTGCCCGGGGTGCGGCACAACGATTTTTACACGGTCCTATTTCTCTTCCGAAAAACCGAAGTTAAAAGACGGTAAATGCGAAAAATGCGGTAGAAGGATACCCGTAATATACCGAAACACTCACAGGATAGTATAGGGTATCGAATACTCCTCTTCCCTTTCCCTATTCAACCTGTCGAGGTGGTCGGCCATTGACTCCGCCTCCTTATCTGATATCACCAATAAAGTGTTCAAACCCCTTTCCGCTGCATTGACGGATGCGTCCCGAGAGGCGTAAATTATTTCGGGCTCCAAGCCCAGTGACCTGACCAGACCGTACTGTGCTTCACCCGTAACCGCAAGTAAGTCATATTCTACCGACGCGATCTTCACCTTTACGTCATGGGCGGAACTGTTTATGCCCGCCTTCAGCATGTAGATCGTCCCCACCTCCATATCGGTTATCCCCCTGAGCCGGCCAACTGACACGGGCTCACCCGCTTTCACCGAGTTCAATGCGACCCCCGTGGAAGACCTTTTCTTGTGCCCGGCACGAAGGAAGCCTCCGGACATGTACAACCCCAACTCGTCACCGGTATCTATCGGCTGGTCAGCTATTGCGGTACAGAACTTTATGAGGTCCATCCTCCGATTGGCCTCGTCCACGAAGGAATTGAGTTTGGTGAGTACTTCCCGGACGAGTTCCATGCCCTTGGGTGTTGGGTGGTATCTCTTTCCGGTGGCATCGAGAAGACCCTGTTCCTCCATCTCCGAGATGTAGTTGGAGACACCCTGCTCCGTCATATCCAGTGGCCCTGACAGGTCGGACAGTTTGGTGGGCCTCTCCAGTGCCGAGTGATAGAGAATGAGGAATCTGGTGAGTTCCTTTTTGTCTCTCAGCAACTTCATGCATCACTGGTATGTAACAGTGATTAAAAGAGTTTTCTTACCGCAACACCATGGAGGCATACCCCACCACATCACGCATGGGCATCACATCACCGCTTGTGGCGTATTTAAGGAGACGTGCGGAGGTGAAACCTGTGGCCACCATGGCGGCCACCACCGGACCGTACCCGCACATGGATATATGCTCCTTCATCACCGTCCTGTAGAAACTCTCGGGGTCGTTGGCGATTATCTTGTCTATCGCCATCCGGTCCCTTTCCTCTGCAACTCCCTTGAGAACATAGTGTGAGAAATCTGTGGAGGCGATGATCACCGCGTCCGTATCCGCAATAACCTCTTTGAGTAGCTTGCCCAGCTTGACCGCGGTCTCATAGTCCTGTTTCGTCAGGCAGATCGGAACCACACGGACATCTCCGTAGAGATACTGAAGAAAGGGCAATTGAACCTCTATGGAATGTTCGTAAACGTGAGCGTTATTGTCTATGCGCACATCCCCGTTTTTGAGTTTTTCCACCGTATCGGTATGGATCTCAACCGTACCGAGAGGGGTTTCAAAGGCTTCGCTTCCCAGGGCAATACTTGCGCCCATGCCGTGGTGATTCGGTCCTATCACTATGAATGTATCCGGCATCCCGTCCTGGTATAAGGCCTTGTACGCATGGGCGGCAACAGGGCCGGAATAGGTGTATCCCGCATGTGGCGCAACCAATCCCTTTATCTCCCTTGCGCTACCTTCCTTACCTGGTAAACTACCCGGACCCAATTCGTGCTTGAAGCATTGCTCGATCTTCTTGCGCAATTCCTCCTTCGTACCGGGATAGAACTGCCCGGCGACCGCTGCTCTTCTTACCATATTCGACTCACCTGATATCATGGTAAAAAAGTCGATATACTTAAACCTGTCGTGGAAAAAAACTATATCGGGCGGTTTCAATCCGCTTGCATGTTGGAGATAGACGGCTCGGAAGGCGAAGGCGGCGGTCAGATGCTCAGGACCGCCGTGGCCATGGCATCGCTACACGGGACGCCGGTAGAGGTATACAATATACGTGCCAACCGCCCGAAGCCCGGACTTTCAGCCCAGCATCTCTCGGCCATAAAAGCGGTTGCCGATATGTGCAACGGAGAACTTCGGGGAGCGGAAAAAGGTGCCACAGAGATAACCTTCGTTCCGGGAGAGCTCATAGGTGGTAAATATCGTTTCGACATAGGCACTGCCGGCAGCGTTACGCTCATGCTCCAGGCGTTGATCCCCGTGGCCATACGTGCTGACAAGGCGGTGGAGATAAGGTTGAAAGGAGGTACGGATGTTAAGTGGTCGCCACCCTATGATTATTTCGAGAACGTGTTTTTGGAACAGTTGAAGCGGATGGGATGTGAAGTTGAATCCGAATTGATCAAAAGAGGGCACTACCCCAAGGGTGGCGGAGAAGTAAAGGTCCGTATATCACCGGGAGACATCCACGGATATGATACATCGCAATATGCTGATACGGGAAGTATAGAAGGCAAGGTATTCGTGAGCAACCTTCCCTTGCACATAGCCAAACGTATGAAAAAGGCAGTTCTGAAGGAATTTATCGGTAGTGACGTTTCCATCGCAACTGAGGAACATACAACGCTGAGCCCCGGCACGGGTATAACTCTATGGACCACCGGAGGAAGGATACTGGGATGTGGCGTACTGGGCGAGAAGGGCGTTCCTGCCGAAACACTGGGTAAGAAATGTGCCGAAACGCTGTCAGAGGATATCAACTCCGGAGTCGACCTGGACCCCTGGTGCGCCGACCAGCTCATACCTTACCTTTCGTTGATAGAGTGTAAAGGTGAATTCGAGGTAAGATACCCGTCGGAGCACCTTCGAACTAATATCGATCTGGTGAATAAGTTCAAGGATTGTGTACGTTTGAAAGAAGGAGATAAGGTAGTTATTGAATACACTGGTAAGGTATCATCATGAAAAAGAGACCTCATGTGACAGTCAACGTGGCCATGTCCGCCGACGGTAAGATAGCCATGGTTGAGAACAGAGAGGTGAAGATATCCGGCGACCGGGACTTCAAGAGAGTTCACCAACTGAGGAACGGCGTGGATGCCATCGTCGTTGGTATCGGTACGGTGTTGGCGGACGACCCGAAGCTCACGGTAAAAAAGAAATACGTGGACGACCCGAAAAAGCCACTCAGAGTGGTCCTTGATTCCGGAAACAGGATCCCCAAGTACTCAAATATTTTTACCGACCATAATTACCTGATAGCCACCACCGTATCCACGGATGACAGGAACCGTGTAAAGTGCGGCGACGGCCCCCGGGTGGACATACCCATATTGCTTGAAAAACTGTACGAAAGGGGCGTACGAAAGATACTGGTCGAAGGGGGCGGCGAGGTGATAAGTTCTTTCGTTAAGGCAAAAGCGGTCGACGAATATTTCGTCTACGTGGGCAGCGTGATAATCGGAGGCCGGGACGCACCTACCCCTGTGGACGGCGACGGTATGATCTCGCGGGATGACCTGATACGTTTGGAACTGATCACCCACGAACCCATGGACGACGGCATGCTCCTGGGATACCGAGTGATATACCATGACTAGGTTCCTGGTGGATAGGATGCTGGGTCAAACGGCAAAGTGGTTGAGATTGATGGGTATCGATACCGAATACGCACCGGAAGGAGACGACGAGGAGATTCTGAAGATCGCCAGGGGCGAAGGAAGGGTGATAGTCACACGGGACAAGGAGCTTGCCAGGAAGGAAGGGGTGTTTCTCGTACCCAAAGAGCCTGCCACAAAGGTTATCCCGCGTATACTGAGCATTTACCAGGTCGAGATAAGGCCCATGTCAAGATGCTCGAAGTGCAATTCGGTCGTTGAAGAGGTGGATAAAAAGGCGGTGGATAAACATGTGCCCCAAGGCGTTCTTTCATGGTGTGATGATTACTGGAGATGTACCGGATGCGGGCAAGTTTACTGGAAAGGCACCCACTGGGATAAGATAATGGCCACCATAGAAGAGATGACCGCTCATATATAGACGGCGAGGTATTCACATGTGTGTAATGAAGAAGGTAAGAAAGGAACTGGCCTCAGCGGTAAATACACCCGAGGTCAGGGCAACGGCAAGGAGATACTACAGGGAGATAAAAGACCTGCCTAAGGAACGTATACTTCTACTCTGCGATGAATTGCTGGAAGAAGATAAGTGGGAAGAACGGACGGTTGCCTTCCAATGGGCCCACCGACTGAAAAAACGATATGGGGCGGAGGATATGGGACGGTTCGAGAGGTGGATGGATGATCACGTCAAGGGTTGGGGTGCCTGCGACGACCTATGCACCCACGCCCTGGGCGAACTGGTCTATCAATATCCCGAGCTCGTTCCTAAGGTGGAGGCCTGGACCTCCTCTGATAATATGTGGAAGAGGCGGGGAGCGGCGGTGGTCATGGTATACTGCGTGCATCGTGGTGAATACCTCGATAGTGTTTTCAGTATAGCGGATGCATTACTCAGGGATGAAGAGGACCTGGTCCTGAAGGGATATGGCTGGATGCTCAAGGTGGCAAGCTGTAAATATCCGGAAGCGGTCTACGACTATGTGCTCGAGAATAAGACCGGGATGCCCAGGCTCGCCCTGAGATACGCTGTGGAGAAGATGCCGGAGGACATGCGGAAAAATGCCATGAAAAGGGATTAGGCGCCCTTCCCCCAAGCCAGCCAGATGACCCCCATATGGAATTTTTCGAATGTACCTGTGAACTAATGCCGATACTTGGCCCAGAGCATAAGTGCCGAGGGCAGCACGAATACCGCTGCGAAGAAGCTGTAACTTATGGCTATTGCGGTTATGAATCCGAATTGGGACATGGGCAAGATCTCCGAGGTCGAGATTATGGCGAAGGCCGCCACGGTGGTGGCCGCCGAGCCGAACAGACCGGCACCCGTCTTTTGAACGGTTTCGCTCATAGCGCCGTAAAGGTCCGAATCGGATATTTCCTCTACGAATCGGTGGGTGATGTGTATGCTGTAATCCACACCCATACCCACCGTAAGTGCGGTTATGCTGACCGTCATCACATTGAGGGAAACGCCCAGGACGTACATGGTACCGACGATCCACAAGGTAACCAGGGCTACCGGCGCCGTGGTTATCACACCGAGGAGCATGGACTTGTGCAGATGATAGAATACCACCGCCAGGGCAACGCCGACTATGATTATGGTGAATATGAGCGATCTTAATTGTGTGTTGGTTAGTTCCTCGGTTGTCTCCTGGGCTATCATATAGCCGCTTGTTATCTTGGCGGTGTATCCGGCATCTCTCAGTGGTATAACATCCCTCTCCAGTTCACGTTCCAGTATCGCCGCGTTGTCAAGGTCGGTAGTTAAACTCTTTGAGTCCTCTGTCAACCGTATTATACCCTGGCTATACTCCCCTTCGGGAGTCCTGTAAAGAACGCTCCTTATGGCCGAACTGCTCCCTTGGAATTGGTAAAGTAGGTCGTAAAGGTATGTGATGTTTTCATCGGGAACACCATCCCCGTTCAGGTCGCTCGCCCTGTAGGCACCGATTATGGTGGAATTGTGGTTCGGACTGCCCGGGGGAGCGTTGCCGTAGGTTTGTATGACCGAGAGAGGTGATACCACATCACCCCTGTCTCCCCCCACCATCTCACTATCACGTATGTTTAATGTCGTATGCTCCAGGGCACGTAAATATTCGGGAGTATCAAGTCTGCCCTCGGTAAGGATGTACGCATAACTAGTACTAACCTCGAAATTTCCGGCGATGTACTGTATATTTTCGCTCTGGGGTTGGCCTTCCGGCAGAAAATCCTGTATATCGAAGGTCGTGTCTATGTTGACCACGCCGTAAAGTGCGGATACCGTGATGACGGTGACCACCGCGAGAACCACCCACGGATGCCTGTCGGATGCGTCGGCGGATTTGGACAATATGCCGCTGATAAGGTCGCCACCGTGCTTCTCGATCTTGGCCTTTGATCTTCTTCCTGATCTATCACTGCTTTTTCTTTTATCGTCGATCAACATCAAAGTCGCAGGTAGATATGCGGTCATCAGTATGAAACTGAAGGAGATCCCGACTCCGGCCAGGATACCGAATTGCTGCATCACCCTTATGTTGCTCAGGGTGTTGGACAGGAAGCCCACCACGGTTGTGAATGTGGTGAGTATAAGGGCTCCGCCCACGGTGGCTATGGCTATAAAAGTCGCCCCTTTGTAACCCCGACCGTCTTCCTTCTCCTCCCTGTACCTCATCACCATGTGTATACCGTAATCGATAACGAGACCTGTTATCAGAACCGGTACCGCCACTATCAAGGGGTTGAATTCGTACCCCAGGAGCACCGCGATGCCGAAGGTCCAGAGGATCGCAAGGCCCAGGGCACTCAAACTCAAAAAAGTCTCAGTGAATGAACGATAAACTATTAGCAAAATGATCACCACAACGACGAAGGCTATGGGAAGGAGGGTTTTCAAGCTCCTGTCGGCGCTCTCGTTTATCTCATCCATCATCACCTGATTGGCGAATACCTTTGTCTCGGAATACTGACAAACCTCGTCACCCAACTCGATTACCCTTCTCTGTGCCTCCAGCCGTACTTCACCCTTCAGGCTAGAGTTCATAAATATTATCCCCAGGGAACTTTCTGCTGCGATAGTTCCAATATCTTCAGTGGGTGAAAAATCCTTGCTAACCGTGAAAACTATGCTGTCGCCCATGCGGTCGACGAGGGGGCCGAGGTTCAAGGCTCCTTGGAACATCTCTTTTGTTTGGGAAAATACTGCCTTCGACCTCATGATTACTGTTTGATTCTCAACCACAGCATGGTGATAATCGGCCACGATATCGGACGCAGGGGGCTCCAAGCCGGATATGACGGCCGTTAAGGTGCTATTCATATCATGGAGATGATCCAAAACCACACTTGCTTCCGCATCCATCATTTCAAAATTATTCGTCCCCATGGAAACATTTTCGTTCAACCGTGAAGGCTCGTAATGGATAACCGCACTCACTGTTTCCTTAACATCGTGATCGGACATCCGCCCCAGCTTTTCCCTCTTCTGCTCCAGGGACAGTTCAAGAGAGGGGATCCGGTCGTTGAGGTCTTCCGGGTGCGAGCCTTCCAGAGCGCTCATGTGTTCTCCCACGACAAAAAAACTCAATGTCATTTCCCTGGCCATCTGTTTTTCATGGGCACCCGCCTCAGGGGATTCCAGTATGTCGTTGGTCCCCTGTACGAGATCAAGAAATGGGCCCAGTTCGGGGGATCCTGTCATATGCTGCTGCATATCAAGTAACCAGTATGATATGTATGTGGAAACGTTTGCATGGTCCATATGGGAATGCAGCACACCTATGAGCTCGTAAAATTTCTCTTGATATCCGTGAACTACCACCCATGAACGAGGATTGGTCATTATGTAAGACATGGAAACCAGATGGGTAAGGGCTCCGTTGAGTAGTCCTGGGTCGTGGTGCTGCAGTAAAAACACGTTCATGGATAGGGATGAGTTCATGTGCAGATACATCTTCGTCTGATTCTCTATCATCCGCAGGTTATGTTCGGTTTCTTGGGAACGTTCCACTATGAACTCTTCCAAAAGTAAGGCTTGGTCGGCCATCAATATGTTAGTCGCCAGTGTATTGATTCCAGACGATATTTCGTTCGTGCCTGCAAGTGTGTGGTTCACTGCAGGATCGTACTGAATAGCCTCTTCCATATCCAGCATGTCCTGTAGTACACCAACTGTGAAAACATCACCGTCATGGGCTATGAAGGCCACCTGAACCGTCTCCTCGGCACGACCGAAGGTTTCCCGTATTTGGGAAAGATATTTTTCTTTGGGGATGTCGGGTGTGAAGGAGTCCTCCGAGGTGTCCATCTCCATACCCATGGCAAAGAATCCCATGAATATCGAAAATATTATCACTGCGGCTATCACTTTTTTCGGATTATTACTTACGATCTTGGGGTACCACATGAAGTACCTTTTACCTGTTTTCCGGGCTATCCTTCTAACCATATCCATCACTGTTGATCGGATAATTTCAACGGTCTGACCAGGATCTGCACAAGATCTCCTTCCTGTATGCCCAGTGCCTCTCTTTCAGCCGATGGAATGGTTATCCTGCCGCTTTCTCCCACCTTGGCTTTGAAGAACGCGTTTTCCCTGGCAGCCTGCTCGATGACCTTGGGTATCTCCTTACGTAACATATGGATGATGTCCGGGATATCCTCGATATCCGCCTTGTTGATAAGTTCCCCTATCTTCATACTTTTCGGAAAATAACCTTTATATTTAGATTTTTCGCCGATTATCGGTACGAGATGGCGATTTACGGCAGGGCTATAGGATATCCTCCATGGCGGTCTTCATCCTGTCTATGCCTTTCCGTATCTCTTCCACGGAACGGGCGTATGATATCCTCAGGTACCCCTCACCCTGACTGCCGAAGGCGGTACCCGGTAAAAGGCAGACTCCGGCTTCATCCAGTAGATGAAGGGCCAGTTCCTCGCTCTTCATGCCGGTTTCCTTGATGTTAGGGAATACGTAGAATGCACCCTTGGGGTATATACAGCTGAACCCGGGAATTTCATTTAGCCCTTCCACGACGGCTTTTCTTCTACGGGTGAAATGTTCCATGATGTGTTCCACGAAATACTGTCCGTTCCTGAGGGCTTCCACCCCGCCCTTCTGTACGAAGGATGCGGTACAGGAGGCCACGTCGGCGAAGAGGTTGTGTGCGTTGTGTATTATCTCCCTGGGTGCCACCATATAGCCCAGCCGCCAGCCCGTCATTGAATAGGCCTTGGAGAATCCATCCACGATTATGGTACGTTCACTGCATTCATCCAGGTATGCGGGGCTGTAATGCCTTTCACCATCGTAGAGCATCTTGCTGTATATCTCGTCCGAGAGGATGTATGTATCGTTCTCCTCGGCCATCTCCGCGATAGCCTCAACATCTTTTTTAGTGAGTACACCGCCGGTGGGGTTCTGGGGTGTATTGAGGAGTATGAGTTTTGTATCCCGTGAGATACGTTCGTGCACCTGCTCGGGGGTCATCCTGAACTCGTCCTTTTCGTACAGGGGTATCTGCACCTTCTTGGCACCCATGTACCCGATAAGGGAGTCGTACTGAAAATAGAAGGGATTCTGGTAGATCACCTCGTCGCCCATGGCGACCGTGGTCATCAGCCCGAAGAATATACCGGGTTTGGCTCCGGGCAGGACCATGATCTGCTCTTTTTTCGGTCGAAATCCCCTTGTTTTCTCGATGTCGTCCCGGATAGCCTCTATGAGTTCGGGTATGCCCAGGCTGGGAACGTAGTGTGTAAATCCCTTTTCCAGGGCATCCCGGGCGGCCTCCTTAACGTTCTCGGGTGTGTCGAAGTCGGGCTGCCCTATCTCGAAACGGACTATGTCCTTTCCCTGGGCCTGCAGTTTATTAGCCTTGGCTAGATATTCCAGAGGGGGTTCCCCCCTCAGTAGAGAAAAATCTCCGGCCAGTACCTTCGCCATCATATATCCCCTATCATGGTTGAGGTATCGCCAGGTCTTTCGCGCCGTGTTTTGATAGTTTCAGGTCGGGATATTCATCCCGAATTATGTTGTGTATTATCTCAGCGTATTTTACCTTCTCACGGGCTAACTTGGCCAGGAAACCGGGGTCGACCCAGGGTTTGTACATACCGGCGCCTGCGGCCAGTCCGTATCCCGGCTCGATCTTGAAGTAGCATGGTGCTGAAACCCTTGCCAGATCCGGTGCCTCGTAGAACCTGTTGAAGCCACCCATGGAATCCGCCAGATATATGTGTATGTCTATGGGTATGTCGATGGCCTGGCGTATGGAGGCGAACATGGGTATGGAGAGGTCACCGAGGGGGTTGAAGGTTCCCGCGCCCAGGCTCTCCAGCAGTTTGCCACCGGCGGCGTTACCGTGACCCGCATAGATGGATATCTTGAAGGTAACGTCCTTCGGTATCAACCCTAATTTTTTAAGCTCGTTGGCCAACCACATCACACCTTCGTCGGTCACGAGGAATCCCCTGAAACCGAAGTCTATGCATCGTTTGATATCCTTTATGGCATAAACGATGTTGTCCGAGCCCCTGACCCTTAGACCGGATAGGGCTCCTTCCGGGGTGGCTATCTGCCTTCCGGTGTTCCAGCTAGCCCTAGGGCCGGGGGTGATTATGACCTCAACATCGGCGTCGTGGGCCGTACGGGCGAATTTTTTCAGCTCGTCGTCGGTGAGCAGTGTGCTGCCCATGACGGTACATATCAATCTGTGTATCGGCACACCTCGTTCCTCTCTCTCCTCTATCAAGGCCTCGAGTGTAGACAGTCTTTCGATACCCGAAATCTCCATCCTGTAATGACAACCGTCCGGAAAACTTTTCTTGGACTTTGGCAGGTCTGTCGGATCTTTGCTGGGTACGCCTAACTCTTCCATGGCATCCAAAATCTCTTTCATTCCTTTCATGTTTACACCGTTTGTTATTACTCCAATTAGATGACAATCCATGTGGTATTTAACTTCTTTGAACGTTTTGCGTACTGCACATCGATATTCGATAGTTTCGTCCCTTACATTTATCTTCGAAACCCGTTACAATCGATCACACCATTGACAGTCCGTCTCACTCCGCCAGTTCCATCACTTCCGGCATCCCGGGGAAGCCGAGTTCCTTCAACTTCGCCTTCGTGGGTATACCGTTCGTGTTCCATCCCCTCAAACTATAATACTCGTCCAGCATATCCCGGAACATCTCTTCGGTGAAGGCGTTTCCCTTGGTGGGACCGTCGGGAAGAGGTTCGTACATCCTCTTCGGTAAGGAATCGTCCTTCCGTGAGATACCCTCACGTACATTATATATCCTGATCAGATTCCATATACGCTCCCCCGTCCGCAGGTATTCCTCTTCGGTAAGGTCGAAACCCGTTGCGGAGTTGAACAGCTTGACGAAGGAATCCACACCGAAGGGTACGAAGTCACACATCACCAGCGAGAATGCAGCCGCCCTTTCATCCTGTGTCTCCTTCACCAGCCTCGCACGTCCGTCGGGTGCGAATCGTTTTTCCATCTCCAGCTCCGCCCCCACCGTCCAGGCCCGCTGATGACAGGCACCCCTGTCGCTGGTGGCGTAGGCAAGACCCATGCCTGGGGAGCCCCGGGGCTCGTATCCCGGGAATTCCATCCCTTTGGAGTGTATTGCGAAATCCGAAGAGTTCTTACCCAAAATTTCCGAGGCCCGTTTGACCCCTTCGGCCAGGAGATCACCTATACCTTCACGGTATGCTATCTTACGTATGAGTTCTATGTAAGGTCCAGGTTCACCGAAGCGGGGTTCAAGGCCCTCCGTATCATCCTTGGTTATGATATCACGTTCGAAACACTCCATGGCCCAGCCCAGTACGTTTCCCGTGGAGATACCGTCCAGCCCGAGTTCATCTACTAGATAGCTGGCCTTGGAAATCGCACCCAGGTCACCCATCATACAGTTGGAACCCAGCAGTGCCAACAGTTCGTATTCCGGACCCTCCAGTTCGGTCCCTGCATGTTCTCCCTTCTTAACAACGCTGTGCTTACCGCATCGTATGGGGCAGCCGTAACAGCTGACGTCCCTCTCCACTATCTCATCCCGCATGGTCTCGCCGCTTATATCTTCGGCATCTGCAAAAGTAGCGTGCTGAAAATTTCTCGTCGGTAAGATACCGTACTCGCTCATGGGGTTTATCCATATGGGCGTTCCGTAGCGTGTACGGTTGGGTATGAAATCGTCTTCACGTGTTATACGGAAGGCCTCTTTCGATGCGTCCTTGAACCCCTCCGGATCCGCGGGTTCGACCTTGCCGGTTCCCTTGACCATGACCGCCTTCAGGTTCTTAGAGCCCATCACGGCACCAGCACCCCCTCGACCGGCCTGGCCCCCCCTTTCCTTCTGATCGTATGTGTCGATGTTTATCATCGCGTACTTTACAAGGTTCTCACCGGCTGGGCCGATGGTAGCCATACGTAGAGAATCGTTATCGTATTTCTTTCTAAGTATGTCCACGGTTTCGAAGGTGGTCTTCCCCCACAATCCCGACGCATCCTCGATAGTCACTTCGTCGTCCTTGATGAATATGTAGGAGGGCACGGGTGCTTTGCCGGTGATCACCAGTACATCGTATCCCGCACGCTTTATCTCCGGGCCGAAATACCCTCCGCAGTGGCTGTCGTTGAATATACCGGTGAGTGGTGATTTACTTACCACACAGTACCTCCCCGATGTGGGTACCGTCAGGCCGTTAAGGGGGCCGGTGACGAACATCAACGGATTACGGGGGTCCAGGGGGTCGGTTCCCTTTTCTGTCAGATCCCATAGTAGTTTGGCACCGAGGCCTTTGCCGCCCATGAACATCCTCGCATCGTTCATATCCAGCTCTTCGACCCTGGACTTGCCGCTGCCCAGGTCGATATGCAACACCTTACCGGTGTAACCGCGGGTCATGTTATCACCCGGTCGTACTGTTAAGGTTGAGCAGATCCACGAGTAGTGAAAAACCGGTTTCCTTCTTGCCCGCCCCGGGGCCGATCACGGTAACATCGCCCAGAAGGTCGGTGGAGAAGGTCAGAGCGTTGGTGGGGCCCATCACGTTTGCCAGGGGGTGAGATAAAGGTAATTTTTCCGGAGATACCTTTGCCTTTACACCACCCTCCGTCTTTTTGGTACTGCCTACCAGCTTCCAGCGCATACCCTCTTCCTTGGCTTTCTTCACATCATCCAGGGTTATCTGCGTTATACCCTCACGTTCAACGTCATGTAATTTAAGTGAGGCACCCATCACCATGTTGGACAGTATCTGCACCTTGCCCTGGGCATCTATGCCTTCCACATCGCCGGCCGGGTCAGCCTCGGCGTATCCCAGTTCCTGGGCCTTGGTCAGGGCGTCCTGATATTCCATACCCTCCTCCATCTGTGATAGTATATAATTGGTGGTTCCGTTCATTATACCCTTGATCTCCTTGATCTCGCAGCCTGCAAGTGTGTACTTGGCAAAGTTGATGGCCGGAGTACCGCTGAGAACCGTTCCTTCGAACATGAACCGAACTCCCTTCTTACCGGCTAGCTCCACCAGTTCCTTTCCACGGGTGGCTACCGGGCCCTTGTTAGTGCTCACCACATGCTTCCCGGCATCCAACGCAGCCTTTACATGCTCCAGGCCGGGGCCACCGGTTTCCATATCCGTATATGTAACCTCGATTATCACGTCCGCGTTACTTTTCGTTATTGTCTTCAAAGGGCTCCAACCGGTCTCGCCCCGGGGATAACCGTCCAAACTCTCGCCGCTGCTGACCATGGAGAGTACCTTCCGCATGTCCAAACCATCGGGCAGGTAAATCGACCCTTTCTGTATGTCCGATATCGCGACGACTTCGTACTCGAAACCGTATATTTCCTTCAATTCCTCTTCTTTATCCACGAGTATCTCGGCCAGCCCCTGACCGACAACTCCGAAACCTATGAACGCTATCTTGAATCTCATTTTGCTCAACACCTATTCATAGTCCTGATTATCGGAGTTCCGTACTTAATCTTTTCGAAACGATAAACGAGGATCATATATCCTTCCTTCTGTTCGCCCCTTGAGCATCATATGAAAAACCAAAAATATATTACTGTTGTCCAGTTATTACTTTAACATGCGTGTGTTCGTAACCAGAAAAATACCGGAAGTCGGCCTGAATTTGATGAAAGATAGGTACGATGTAACGGTCAGCGACAAATCGAGACCCCTTGTAAAGGAAGAGATCATGGACGGTATCCGGGAGGCAGATGCGTTACTATGTTTGCTCCACGACAACATCGACCGGGAAATACTGAGTGCCGGTAAGAACCTAAAAGTGGTATCCAATTACGCCGTCGGGTACGACAACATCGATGTGGAAGCCGCAACGAACATGGGGATAGCGGTTACCAATACACCTGGTGTACTTACCGTGGCTACCGCTGAGATCGCGTGGGCACTCATGATGTGCGTAGCAAGGAAGGTTGCCTGCGGTGACAAGTTCGTTAGGAGAGACCGGTTCTCCGGTTGGGACCCGGGGCTCATGGTGGGTCACGAACTAACGGGTAGTACCCTGGGGATAGTAGGGATGGGTGCCATCGGTACCGCCGTGGCCAGACTCAGCACTGGTTTCCGGATGAAGGTGATCTATCACAGTAGACACGAGAATCCGATAGCTGAAGAGGAGTTCGGAGCGGTTAAGGTGGATCTGGAGGAGTTACTAAGGGAATCCGATTTCATCTCTCTGCACGTGCCTCTTACCGGGGAAACCAGGGGCATGATAGGCTGGAAGGAATTGGAGATGATGAAGACCTCCGCCTATCTGGTCAACACTGCCCGGGGTGGTGTGGTGGATGAAGAAGCACTCATAGAGGCACTACGGTCGAACCGGATAGCCGGCGCGGGTATAGACGTGTACGAGGACGAACCCTACGGCGCAAATCCAGATTACTACGACCTGGACAATGTGGTACTCACTCCTCACCTGGGGAGCGCGTCCTATCGGGCGAGAGGGGGGATGGCGCTGATGGCGGCGGAGAATCTGATAGCGGTGCTCCAGGGCAATATGCCTGAAAATATCGTCAATCCCGAGGTGCTGGAGTAAGCGGTCAGTAATATACCGTCCAGACATGCACTGTACCCTATATGTCAGGTTATTAGAAAAATTATTCTTTTCTATCGGTTCGAACGGTTCGGGAAATAGGGAAAAATTCTTTGCCTTGAGTACCGTCACGTTAACAAGATGAAGATATTGTTCGTCTCAGAATCGTTTCCCCCCCGAAGTTACGGCGGCGGTGAGATATCCTGCGCACTGCTAGCTTACGGTCTTGCCAAGCGAAAGGGTGTTCAGGTTACCGTATTGACGTCACATGTTCCCGGACTGAAACCTGTGGAAAGTAAGAACGGTGTGACCGTAGTTCGACGGTTAAAAACCGGCGACGGGCGTAGCTCGATATCGGATAACTTAAAACGCAAATTACATTTCAAGAGAAGCGTGAAGAGGGAGATCGAACGACTTGCGGTGGAACACGATGTGGTTCACTTCTTCAACATCACCAGTATCGTCCCGGTGGATAAGCCGAGCTTCGCCACCATCAATTCATACATAAATTTCTGCCCCAAAGGGAATCTGTTCTATAAGGATGATAGTGTGTGTGACGGCTGTAGCTTCGGAAAGTTCGTGGGCTGCATAGTCAAGTCCGAGTATATCGGTAAACAGCAGCTACGTGGTTATTTAAAATACAATCCCGTTTTCTGGATAGCACTGTATCACGACTACAAAGGCCGTAAGTATGATTTGGGGTGTGTGGATGTGTTTTTCAGTCTGAGTCGATTCATCACCGAACTGCTGAGAAAAGGAGGTATATCCGAAGAAAATATCGTCAAAGTGGTCAACATCCCGGACATCCGAATTTCTGAGAAACAGATATCTCTGAAGGATGACTTACCTATCATCACGTACATCGGCGACCTGGGAAAGATAAAGGGAGTGGAGATGTTGATACGAGCATTCGGTAAGATCGATACCGAAGCGAGATTGATCATCGTCGGCGATGGACCCGAGCGTGAGAAATTGGAAAAACTAGCGGGAAAGAACGTTGAGTTCCTGGGTAAGATAGACCATGATGTAATACATTCGGTATACCAACGATCCGACGTGATCGTGGTTCCCTCGCTATGGCCCGAACCGTTATCACGGGTACTTCTAGAGGCAGCTTATTTCGGTAAACCCGTGATCGCCACCCATGTGGGCGGCACTCCGGACGTTGTCAAGGATGGATACAACGGACTACTCGTTGAGCCGAAAGTTGAAGAGCTTGCGGCCAAACTAAAATCCCTTGTGGAAAACCCCAATTTGTTGAGATATATGGAAGTGAACATGAAGAGGTACTACCGGAAGGAATTGACGGAAGAGAGGATACTGAGCCGTATCATAAATACCTACCAAAGGCATTCCGACGGTGAAAGGGGGTGCGAAGGATAGTTTTGCCCGAGGCGAGAGGCAAGAACATACTCATGGTGGTTTCCAGCCTGAAAATAGGGGGTGGAGCTGAAAGGAGCGCCACCCTTCTGGGTAAAAGCCTTTGTGAGAGGGGACACCAGGTAACCTACCTTACCTTCTACGAAGAGAGGCCCGCCTGTGAGTACCAGGGCGAGAACATTTGTTTGGGCTACAAGAAAAATAAAAATCCACTGAGCGATGCCTTTGAGATACTGGCCACCGCCCGCAAGATAAGAGACATCTGTAGGGAAAGGGATATCGATGTGTTGATATCATTCCTTACACGGATGAACGTTCAATCGCTCCTGAGCAAGACGTTGTTCGGCAACAAGGTGAGGATGCTCGTTTCGGTAAGAAACAATCCCTTGGAAGGGGACAAGCGCTGGCACAGAAGTTTGATGAAATATCTTTACCCTAAGGCACATAAGGTGGTGGTCCAGACTGATGCCATCGGCAATATATTGAATGATAGATTGTCCATCAATAATACGACGGTGATACACAACATGGCGGACTCCGGAGCTTTTCGAGAACTCTCGAATGAAAATATTTTGCGAAAGCACGAAAGAGTTTTTGACAACGATTTTACCTTCATAACCATAGGCTCCTTGACAAAGCAGAAAGGCCATTGGCACCTGATAAGGGCTTTCAAAGGAGTGTCCGAGGACACAAAACTCGTGGTGCTGGGGAAGGGTCCTCTGGAGAACTGTTTAAAGGGTTTGGTAAGAGATGTGGGCATAGAAGACAGGATATTTTTTTTGGGAGAGGTACGTAATATATTTCCATACCTTAAGGCTGCCGACTGTTTCGTTCTGACATCGATTTTCGAGGGTTATCCCAACGTTCTTATAGAGGCACTTTCACAGGATATGCCGGTGATCTCAACTGACTGCATTTCCGGTCCAAGGGAGATACTATGTCCCGAACTTTCCCCTAACGCCAAGATCGAATACCCTTACATGGGAAGATATGGGATACTGACGAAACCCTTTGTCGCTGAAACTGGTTTCCGCACCCTTAATGACAGAGGCCTGACCCGGGAGGAAACTATGCTGGGCCGATTGATGGCACAGGTAAAGGTAAATGAAAAGATAAGGGATAGGTATTCCGATACGTCGGTAAGGGTGAAGGATTTTGACAGGCTTACCGTTGTAAGGAAATGGGAAGAACTGCTTTGATTCTAGATAAATATTTTATAGTCGACTTTATAATCATACCTGTATAGTCTGAAAGGAAAGTGTATAGTAAATGAGAGACGTGAGTGTGGTCATACCCACATACAACCGTTCTGAAAAGCTTAGAAGGGCCGTTAAAAGCGTACTTGATCAAAGCCACAGAAACTTCGAGTTGATAGTGATCGACGACTGCTCCGAGGACGATACCGAAGAGGTGGTGGAAGGGTTCGGGGATGATAGGATAATCTATCACCGCAACAAGAAAAATCTCGGAGGTGGCGGAGCACGTAACCTCGGTATACATAAGAGTAGTGCGGAGTACATCGCCTTTCTGGACGATGACGACGAATGGCTACCCCGCAAGATGGAGAAACAGTTGAAGGCGATCAAAGGTGCACCGGCCTCCTGCTGCGGCGTGTACACCGGTCTTACAAAATACAGAGACGGCAAGCCCCTTACACAAAAGATGATAGTACGGGAGGGCGATATATTCCATGATCTGCTATGGGAGAACATAATCGGAAGCACCTCGGTTATACTGCTGAGAAAAGGATGTGTTACCGAAGTAGGGGGTTTCACCCAGGGGTTGCCGGCGTCCCAGGAGCTGGACCTGTACCTAAGGCTTGCTGAAAAATTCGATTTCGGGTGTGTACCGGAATCCCTGGTTAAATATCATATCCATAAGGATAACCAGATAACCAGCGACTATTCCAAAAAGGCATACTCGAGAAGGTATATATTCAACTTGTACAAGGATTGCATTACCGATGATTCCAGGCTGCACGCGAGGCACCTTTACGAGATAGGTTTTCTGGAGTACATGGAGGGAGACAGAGAAGAGGCTTACAAACACTTTAAAGAGGCTTTTTTCCTCTCTCCCCCGGGGATAAAACATTTAATTAGAAAGGTATTATCCAAATTGATACTAGACATTTAAATAACGGATAAATTACCATGGCTGAGAAATTCTACAAGGACCTGGTGAGCACCAGCGGTACGTACCTGTTTGTGAGTGTTATAGCTATAGCAGGCGGTATCCTATTCCCGAGATTGCTGGGGCCGGACGAATGGGGCCTCTGGTCCATGACCCTTGGGTTGATCTGGATATTGGGTCCCTTCGCACAGATGGCCATGAGCACCACCCTGGTTACCTTCATATCAAAGTACAGGGGTGACGAAAAGAAGGTATCGAATTTTGTCAACTCCGCTTATTTCATCGCCATACTGTCAAGCTTCGTGGTTTCACTTTGCTTAATCACGGCCAGCGGCTATCTGGCTGAAAGTGTGTTCGACGACGGTAGATTGAGAACATTCTTCCTTCTGGGCGCCATCATATTATTCTTTGACCAGCTGAACATCGTGAACAGGGACTACTTCAGAGGCTTCAAGGATTTTAAAAAGTACAATCTGCTGAAGATATTGCCCGAGTTATCGGTATTTTTCTTATCACTTGCACTACTGGCCCTTATATCATATCGGGCCATATACCTTGCCGTCACACAAGCGGCGATATTCTCTATCCTATGTGTATCGGTCTTTGCCTACCTTTTCAAAAACGAATCTTATTTCGAACCGTTCAAAAAGCCCGAAAGAAAAGAAACGTTCCGTATACTCAGATTTGGCATACCTCTGATATTTACCATGACATTTATCACCGTGATGAAATCCATAGATCGTATATTGATAGGATTCTTTCTCGAGTCGACTGACGTGGGAATATATTCGGTCGCCTCAGGAATACCGTGGATGATAGGCAGTATGATGGCCCCGGTAAGCATCGTACTGCTGCCTACCCTTTCCGAACGCAGGGCTAGGGGTATATCCTCTACACGTCTTCTTCAAGAGGTGTTTTCCTTTCTTTTCTTCGTGTCGGTACCCATGATAATATTCATAGTCCTTTACAGCGGTGATATTTTGTGGCTGTTGTTCGGTGACGATTACGTTCTCGGAGCGATGGTCCTCTCCGTCGCTTCCTTTGAGATATTTCTCTTCGGTGGCTATGTACTGTTTCGCACCGCGGTCCAGGCAACGGAAAGGACTTTGGAGATGGCTTTGGGGATCGGGGCCGCAGCGGCGGTCAATACCGTTCTTAACATCATATTGATACCGATGATGGGCATAGAAGGGGCCGCCGTGGGCACCGCCTTATCCTTCCTTCTGCTTTTCATCTTCATGATGCATATGGTATCCAGGAATTATGATATCGACATGAAAAACATGGATGTTAAGATTATTGGGGCAATGGGTGCGGCGATGATAACTTCGGGATTGACCGTTAATTATCTGTTGGAAGGATTTGTCTCGTTCGCGGTTTCCGCTGCGGTTATTAGCGTTTTATGGCTCGCTTTCGTGAACTTATCCTCGCCACTTTGGTACAAGGAGATGATAAAGCACTTCCCTGGTCGACCTTGATCATTCTTCAACCTGACATTATGTAGTTGATACTTATCTCCGAGATATCGGTCGCGTATGAACCCGTACGGGATATGCTCTCCAATATGTAGGAAAGAGGGGTAACATCCACCTTTCTTTCTTCTTTCACCGTCTTCATCAGTTTATCGTTCATACGCTCCAGTCTGTTCCGCATGTCTATTGACGCATTGGCCTTTTTCAGGTCTTCGTCGAAGAATGATTCCGCCGCACAATTGAGGATCTCCATGGCTAGCTCACTTTCATTTCTTATGTCCTGTTTTAATCCTTTTTTGAAACCGTCGGAAAGTACCATTGTGTTCCTGGCGATCCTGACTGCGTGATCTCCTATCCTTTCCATGGCCCTTGAAACCAGCATATAGCCCAAACTTCTTTCCCTGGTTATCCCCAGATTACCGATAACTCTGGGATTCGAAAGTAGCATATTGTAATGTTTGGTTATCATCCAGTACAATCTATCAACATCGCTGTCCCGCTCTATAACATCCTTGGCCAGAGAAGTGTCGCCCTCTTCGAAGGATAGGATCGCGTCCTCGTGCATCTTCTTCACCATCAGATACATACGTTTTAACCCCTTCCTCTGTGAAAATTCCGATGGGTCGATCAGATCTTTCAGTACTATCATATTTTCGGATTCCTCTATGATCTCGGGGCCGATAACCATCCTCGTAAATCGCATTATCGCACTTCGTATCTCGGGTTTTATGCCTTGCTTGTCCACCAGCTCCATCACGTTGTAACCCGACATATACATGCCGATAAGCGAACGTATGAGGGTATTGGGTGTGTAACCCTCCAGCTCGAGCTTTTTGCAGTTTACCTTTTTTTCGTACTCACTATCAGGGCTGATCACTATGGTTCCGTCACTCTGGGGTGCCACGAAGAGAGGGTCTCCCGCCTTGAGGTCCCTCTCGGTAGCCCATGATTTGGGTAGTGAAACGATATAGGTTGTACCGCCTGTTATCTGCACCTTTCTTATCTCGGCCATGGATCGGTAGTGGGATACACCTATTTAGTTATTTCCCAGCTATATAGAAGAGTGGGGGAGATATCGGCACCCATTCATCTTGATTCCAGTATGGATTCTATCATATCACCCACGTTCTCCGCGTGATCTGCGATGGCGTCCATGCGGTCGACCACCTTCAGCAGGTGTACGGCGGTCAGGGGTGATTCGTCGTAGTTGAAAAGCGCCCGGGAGATATCCTTCTCTATCTTGTCGGCTTCGAACTCCATTTGGCTTATCTCACCTTGTAGCCGTTTTATATCTTCTTTCGATTTCTTGCCGAAGGATGTCTCCAGAAGCTCAGAAAACGCCTCCATGAGTTCCTCGAACTTTTCTACGGCACAAAAAACCTTTTCGGAAAATAGCTTGAAACCCTCACTTACAAAGTCCGGTATTGGCTCCTCGCGCATATGCAGCAGCACACCCACATCCTTGGCGTAGTCGAGTATGGAATCCGCCTCCTTGAGCAGGTGTAAAAAGTCGTCCCGTCGAATGGGCATGAATATGAAACTGGGAAGGTTTTCCCTTATGGCCAGTTTGACCTTATCCGCTTCGTGTTCCAATTTGGATACCTTTTCAAAGGTCTCTTGAGCCGCATCGTAATTTTCCTCCGTATATAGACAAATACCTTTTTTCAGCTCTTCCGTGGCCTCTTTTATCAATTGAGAATGTTTGCGTAATCCGTCGAAAGGGGATTTGAAGAACATCCCTTCCAAACTAGCTCGTCTGTATTTTGCGCCCATGATCAACACCATATGCTATCCTTGTTATTTAAATTATCTGTAGGAACGATATGTAAAGTAATACACTCGTTACCGCTGCTATGGGTACCGTAACTATCCATGATATAACTATGTTCTTCAGCACACCCAAATTGATGGCCTCCAGTCCCCTGGCAAGCCCGACACCGAATACAGCCCCCACCACGGTATGACTGGTGGATATGGGCATGCCCAACTTACTGGCTACCAGTATTGTAGTGGCGGCACCGAAATCCACTGCGAAGCCTCTTGTGTTCGTCAGCTTTGTAACGCTGAAACCCACGGTTTTGATGACTTTATACCCCCATGTGGAAAGACCAATGGCTATACCCATACCTCCGATAAAAAGAAGATAGTCACTGCCAAGAAAGAAAGGATATTTGTCCGCCGGTATCGCATTCTCCACCACGAGAAGCAGAGGGCCTATGGCATTCGCAACGTCATTGGCACCATGAGAGAAAGCGACAAAACAAGATGTGATAACCTGAAGGTTACGAAAAACGCTTTCTACACCCTGGTGATCTTCACCATCTATTACGCCCTTCAACACGAACCTTTTTCCTGCCACACCTACGACAATGGCCACCGTCAATGCCAACGCCAAAACTTCGACGATCTGAAGTTGCCTTCCAAATACTTTGACAGCCAATTCTGTGTCGAAGAACAAGGATAATGTGATTATGAAGAATGTGGCCCCGATGAAAAGGGGACTTAGATTTCTCGCCCTTTCATAGGGTCTATCGGAATTGAATATCAGTTTGATGATTATCTGAAAGATGATAAAGGCCAGTATCGCCCCGAATATGGGTGAGGTCACCCAGCTGAGTGCCACTCTACCGAGTGTTCCCCATGATATCACGGAAGGGCCACCGGCCACCAGCCCGAAACCCAGCATACCGCCGATTATGGAGTGTGATGTGGATATAGGCAGGGATTTCCAGGTGGCTATGGTCACCCACATTCCAGCTGCAAGTACCGCCGCCAGACCGCCCAGGGCCAGGTGCATGGAGTCGATCTCCGTTGGGTCGAATATGCCACCCTTGACGGTGGAGGTGACGTGTTCACCAACGAGCACCGCTCCAGCCACCGTGAGTATGGACGCTATGATGATGGCCTGTTTGTAGGTGATGGCTCCGGCACCCACGGCAGTGGACATGGAATTGGCGACATCGTTGGCACCGATGTTCCAAGCCATGTAGAGGCCTGCCGCCAGTGCAGCGGCCAAGAATATGCTCTCCGTGGGATCTAAACCGAACATCTGATTGGCGATGAAATTAGCTACGTATATAAATATATCTTATATAGACTATATAGCTTATATAGCTGATACGGTAGTCCCGACGAAATCAAGGTCATGGATGGTCTTTCTCAAATTATCGAGGTCGTAACCGGATACTATCTGTGTGATTATGTTCGCCCTCTTTACTATCTTGGCCGCCAAGGGGTCGAAAACGATGTTGGGCCCGGCACCCCTTTCACCCTTGGAAACTATCGAAAGCAATTCATCGTATCCCATCTCGTCTATACGCACAGCGTCGGGATCCTTCCTGGGGTCCGAGGTGTAAACCCCGTCGACTGAGGTCACGTTGATGAGTCTTTTAACGTGCAACCGCTCGGCCAGCATGGCTGCGACGGCATCCGTAGTATGTCCGGGATGGGTACCGCCCATGACAACCATGGAGTAGTGATTCCCCGCAGTAACCGCCTCGTTGAAGTCCCGGGCGGCTACCGGATAAACCTTCTTACCCAGGGCCATTATCAGCAGCCGGGCGTTCAGCCTTGAAACCGCTATGCCGAGTTCGTCGAGGGCGGCTTCGTTGGCCCCCAGTTTCCGGCCCCAGTTAATGTAATCCCGGGCGGTCCTGCCTCCGCCCACCACAAGGTACAATTTCTTTTCCCGGGCGGCTTCCAGTAATATGCCGGCGATGTCGATTATGTTCGTAACTTCTCCACCTTCGGGCAGCAGTATGGAACCGCCCACGGAAATCACAAGGTCTTCCTTCATCTTGATACCTGACAGTACAAGGGACATTGATTATTTAACATAGTCGGTAGCGAGGGCAACATATTTTACCATCCTAGTTTTACCACTTATGGATAAAGATGGCTAAAGATCTGTACAGCAAGGTAGTGATGGAACACTTTCAGAATCCCCGTAACATGGGCGAACTCGAAGATGCAAGTGCCATCGGCGAAGCCGGTAATCCCGTATGCGGCGACCTCATGAAGATATACATAAAGGTGGAAGATGATGTTATCACGGACATCACCTTCAAGACCTTCGGATGCGCCGCCGCCATAGCGACCTCGTCCATGGTAACGGAGATGGCAAAGGGAAAAACACTGAAAGAAGCCTACGATATAACAAGAGACGATGTCGCCTACGAGTTGGAGGGGCTTCCACCCATAAAGATGCACTGCTCGAACCTGGCTGCGGATGCCCTCAAGGAGGCTATCAAGAATTATCTGCGTGAGACGGGAAAGGAGATCGAAGGGATAGAGCTCAGCGGGTAAAAATTGTTTACCACCAAAAAACATTTATTATCACGTGATACCTGGGATTGTAAGAACATGGCCATCGATAAGCTTAAGGACGGACTACAGGGAGCGGTTAAACGAATAGTCAAGGCGACGCGGATAGATAAGAATCTGGTAGACGAGATAGTTAAAGACCTTCAGAGGGCCATGATAGAGGCCGATATGAACATCCTCCTTGCCCGCGAGTTGACGGACAAGTTGAGGGACAGAGCCCTCACTGAAAAGCCGCCGGCGGGAATGACGTCCAGGGAACACGTCATACGGATCATACACGAGGAATTCGTCCGCATACTGGGAAAGGATACCGAGATGCCCCTGAAACCCCAGACCATAATGATGGTCGGCCTTTACGGTAACGGCAAGACCACCACATGCGGAAAATTGGCAGTCTACTTCCAGAAGCGGGGACTGAGCACAGCTCTGATAGCCGGGGACACACATCGGCCTGCGGCTTACGAGCAACTCGAACAGGTGGCCCAGGATGCGGGTGTACCGATTTACGGCGAGCCGGATGCGAAAAAGGCGCCCCTGGTGGTCAGGAACGGCATGAAACGATTCAAGGATTACGATGTGAAGATAATCGACACATCGGGCAGGCACTCGCTGCAAAAGGACCTTATCAAGGAGATACAGTACATAAAAAATATCGCCGATCCCGATGAGATAATCCTGACCATCGACGCCACCGTGGGCCAGCAGGCGGGGCCCCAGGCCAAGGCGTTCCACGACGCAGTGGGTGTCACAAAGACCATAATCACCAAACTCGACGGAAGCGCAAAGGGTGGTGGTGCCCTGAGTGCCGTTGCGGCCACGGATGCCCCTGTGGTCTTCATCGGAACGGGGGAGCGCATCGGTGACATGGAGACCTTCGAGCCCACACGGTTCATCTCGCGCCTGCTTGGCATGGGCGATCTTAAAGGGTTGCTGGAAAAGGCCGAGGAGGTGATGGACGAAAAGAAGGCGGAGAAAACGGCTAAAAAATTGCTTTCGGGAGACTTCGA
>JAFDTY010000037.1 GCA_019594055.1 Candidatus Haladaptatiplasma halalkaliphilum
TGGAGGCCGTGGTGGTGGATATGTCTATATCCAGTTCTTTCAGGGCCTCCCTTACCATGAAAATCACGCCGTAACCGGTTGCCTCCGTACGCCCCAGTGAACCGCCCATGCCCACGGGTTTACCGGTTATGACACCGGGATATTTGGCGCCGGCTATATGCTCGTACTCGTCCATCATCCAGAGCATGTGCTGTGCGTTGGTCATCACATCGGGCGCCGGTATGTCCTCCACCGGTCCTATGTTCTTTGCTATCTGACGTATCCAACCCCGGCACAAACTTTCCTGTTCCCTGTCGGAAAGGTCGTGGGGATCGCATATGACTCCACCCTTTCCGCCGCCCAAGGGTATGTCCGCCACCGCGCATTTCCATGTCATCCACATGGCCAACGCCCTGACGGTATCCGCGGTTTCCTGGGGATGGAACCTGATCCCACCCTTGCAGGGACCCCGGGCGTCGTTATGTTGTACCCTGTATCCCTGGAACACCTTCACGGTGCCGTCGTCCATCTTCACCGGCACGGTGAAATGGTATTCCCTCATGGGCGTTCGTAGCAATTCCCTGGTCCCTTGGTCCAGTTCAAGTTTGTCGGCTATGGTATCGAACTGTTCCCGGGCCATCTTGTATGCGTTAAATCCTTTTGCTGCCATTTTTATAACCCCTTAGATAGTGATGGTCAAGAAAAAGTGGTTGTATATATATTTGGGTTACAACTTTCTCCGCGACATGTGTACACCTTGGGCATTTTTCATACGTAGATAGGTACATGTTTACCGTCAACCCCTACTCTTTAACTCCCATAAATGCCTTTCTATCCAGCCCAGGGATATCTTCCGGAGGTTTATGGAACGGATCATCTTGGGTGAGAGGAATATGTTGGAGACCGCCCCCACGCAATCGGGATGATAGTTGACGAGCTTCTCACCCCAGTTGAAGAAATCCTCTATGCTGCGAAATGCGGTGAATACAAGGAAATTGTACCTCCCGGTACTGGTCTCTATGCCCCAGGAAACGTTGGGATCCTTAATCATGTATTCCCGTATACCCCCCCTATTCGCCCTCACCTCTATCATTGACACCACAAGATTGTAGTCCGGGGGAACGAACAGGTTCTTGAGGTTGCATGCCGGTCTGCCAACTATGCGGTTTTCCACCAGGGCGTTTATCCTCCTGTCAACGGTTTTTCTGTCGGAACCCAGTCTTCTGCCCAGTTCGGAGTCGTTGGAGTGTATGCAATCACCCTGGATCAGGGCGCACATGAGTTTGAAGGAAGGCTCGTCCAGCCTCGTTCCCCCCAGTTCCAGGTAGCCTTTCTCGTGGAATTCCCTCTTCAAAGTGTCCATGAAGGATTCGGGATGATACTTGAAGGCGAGCTTGTTGCTGAATATGGCCACGTCGGCAGGTGCCCTCCATTCCCTGGACGGAAGTTTGTCTTCACGGACTATCCGCTCTCGCCACGAATGGTAGGATTCAAGGTCCCTGAAGAACTCCAGTAAAAGGGTGTTGTAGGGTCCCTCCATGCATGAAAATTCGGCGAATATGTGGGTGTCGTGATCCAGGAACTCCCTTACCTGACTTGTATGGGGGAGGTCGGCCTTTACCATCACCAGAAGCGGATACTGTTCCAGTATATTGATGAAAGGGTAATCGGGTATCTCCAATATCCCGTTATCGAAAAGGGTGGACAGCCTTCGTTTCGCCGTTGCCCTGTGAACCTTGAGAAGTCTTGAAACAGCACTTATGTTTACCTCTACACCCTCTCCGGATACAAGGTACCGCAGCAAACGCAGGTTGAACTCGTCGTCAAGGAGGTTCATCCGAACAGGTTATGAACTAAGCATATATCATCTTTTGGTAAAAAAAAACACGAATGACGAAAATATGGTGTCTCTACATCCGCCGTCCCGAAATTGCGTAGGAGGTGATCCATCTGCAGGTTCCCCTACAGATACCTTGTTACGACTTAACCCTCCTTGCCGAACCCGAATTCGAACATCCCTTATGAGATGACCTCATCCGGACTCAACTCGGATGGTTTGACGGGCGGTGTGTGCAAAGAGCAGGGGCATATTCACCGCGGGATGTTGACCCGCGATTACTACCGAATCCAGCTTCATGAGGGCGAATTACAGCCCTCAATCCGAACTACGATCGGGTTTCGGGATTACCTTCCCCTTTCGAGGTTGAAAACCCATTGTCCCGACCTTTGTATTGCGCGTGTAGCCTGGGAGATTCGGGGCATACTGACCTACCGTAGACCTCACCTTCCTCTGACTTAGCGCCAGCGGTCCCCCTAGTGTGCTCCGTCCCTGGCGGAACGGGTGGCAACTAGGGGCGAGGGTCTCGTTCGTTATCTGACTTAACAGAACGCCTTACGGTACGAACTGATGACGGCCATGCACCACCTCTCGAACATTCAAGCAAAGTCGTCAGCTTGGCCCACATGTGTCCGTCGCTCCCAGTGAGTTTTCCGGCGTTGAATCCAATTGAACCGCACAATCCTCCGGTTGCGGTGCTCTCCCGCCAATTCCTTTAAGTATGCTGTCTGCAGGACACATATAGCAGAGTAATGCTCCTGCGGATTTCAGCCTTGCGGCCGTACTCCCCAAGCGGCGGGCTTAACAATTTATCTACGGCACCGGCTGCCCGCGTAAGACTGCCGACACCAAGCCCGCATCGTTTACACCCTGGACTACCCGGGTATCTAATCCGGTTCGCGCCCCAGGGCTTCGTCCCTCACCGTCGAGTCCGTTCTAGCTAGACGCCTTCGCCACTGGTGGTCCTGGTGGGATTACAGAATTTTACTTCTACCCCAACAGTACCTCTAGCCTCTCCCGGCCCCAAGTCTGGCAGTCTCCCTGGAAGTCGAACGGTTGAGCCGTTCGATTTACCCAAGGGTTTACCAGACCGGCTACGGACGCTTTAAGCTCAATAATAATGGCCACCACTCGAGCTGCTGGTGTTACCGCGGCGGCTGGCACCAGTCTTACCCAGCCCTTATTCCACCTGCGTTTTAGACAGATGAAAAGCCAACACTATGTGCTGGCACTTGGAATCCCCTCATCGTGGTTTCCCACAGTGTGAAGGTTTCGCAACTGCTGCACCCCGTAGGGTCTGGGTTCGTGTCTCAGAACCCATCTCCGGGCTCCCTCTCTCAAGGCCCGTACCCGTCATCGGCTAGTGGGTAAGTTACACCCACTACTACCTGATAGGCCGCAGACTCATCCTTGGGCGCTAGACGCTTTTAACCTTGGAACATTCCAGTATCCAAGGCCTGTAAGGTATTGTCCTCAGTTTCCCGAGATTATCCCTCACCCAAGGTTAGATTATCCACGTGTTACTGAGCCGTTTGCCGGGTGGGCGAACCACCCTCGACTCGCATGTCTTAATCGGATTCCAATAGCAGTGACCGCCGGCAGGATCAACCGGAGTTTATGGGAGTTTTCCAACTTCTGGCGGATTGCAAAGATCACCTACGGGTGTTTTTTGAATCCATACCCAGCTTTTCCGGGGATATTGGCGGATGTAAAGATTGCACCTTTTCGTCGATTCGTATGTCGGACCCGAGAGATCACGGAAACAACCGGGTTTCTCGGATACCCATGATTAGTTTTCACCACACAAAAGACCCACTATATAATTCTTTGGGATGTGGTGTCCTTCAACTGAGGGCTTAAAACGCACCTCTGTATCAGGATATAATACATTGTTGCCGGTAGTATTTAAGGCTTACTGAAGACACTACATCAATTTTCTGATAAGTCCCACATCCCTTTTTATGCCCTTTTCGATGACCGAATTGGTGTTTACCCATGCCTGTACGGACTCATTGCGGTATTCTGAATCCATCTTTCCCGACCAGATACCGAATAGTACGGTCTCCAATTCCGGTAAACGGATGGCACCGAAGTGGAGTGCCAGGTCGTGGAGAAGGTTCAAGAGTACTCCCGTGTCCATCTTGTGACGTACGGGGGAGTTGTGGGGGAATTCGAGTATGAAGTAGGGTATCTCCGAATTCTCAGCATGGTTACCCATGTTCCTGTCCGTGGATATGATGGCCGGGATGATATCCTTGCTCCAGGCAAAATTTTCAAGGGATTCGACTATGCGTATGTCGTTCTTCTCGGAATCGTCCATGGATGCAGTCCCCTTGACCCTTACGGAGTTCAATCTCTCCCGGATGTAGTTCAGTTCCAGGGTAGCGAATTTGGCCTTTCTCGTGGACAGTTTACCCCTGTTCCTGAAGTTGTATCTGATGTCACCTATCTCCGTGTACAGCCCCATCATCTTCAGATCGGTCTCGCCGTACTTGGCCATTATCCTGTGGTCTATCTCCCCTTCAACTATGGAACTCATGATGTAATCGAAGTCCGATGCCATGATGGTTGTACCGTTGTGGACGACGGGAAATCTGCGTGAAAGCAAGCGCATGTAGGCCAGATTGGTATCCAATGAAAGGTATATCTTTCTACTGGAGAGGGTGGGATCCAGCTGATTCCTACGGAGGAGACCTATCCATTCCACGAAATCTTTCCAGTTACTGTACTCGATGAGTCCGGATGAGATAAGGCAGTCCTTGTAATCGTAGAACCCGGGTATGTCGGTGGCATCCCAGTAGTTGTTGAGGGTTGCCGGTCTCTGGAACTCATTCTTGCCGGAAAGTGTGACGGTATCGTACTTAAGGTTTATCTCCAGCATCTTCTTGTTGAAATACGGTTCCCTGATGGTGAATTCTTCGATACCGTATTGTAATGCATTGTTGACCAGTGATATCAACTCACCCTTATTCAACACCTCTTCCATGTCATAACACCTCATCCATTATATCAATGAGTCTTGTTCTACGTTGGTCGATCAACGGGAAGGGTTTTGATATGTCGGTATGTGATTCCGTGTGCAGGCAAAAGACGTGCTTGAACCTCCGTGTATCTCCATGTATAAGGACCCTCGCCACGCCTTCGTTGTCTCCTCCGGTTATATCCAGGGCCACCTGGTGGTCCTCCCGTGCAAGGTTGAAAGCCTCGAGCTGGTCATCCGATGTTATTATATCGGCCGCTATCCCGTATTCCGTCAGTAGAGGTCTCATGCGCCTCTCTAGCTCCCCCGCAGCCTTCTCGTGGGGTGACAGGATGACAAGTCTTTCAGGCCTGAACGTGTCTTCCCTGAGTACGGCCCAGAGACCGTTGAGGGCCGGCCAGTGATCATTACCCGTCATGGAGATGTAGATACGCATGGTTATCTTTCGGACAGGAAGTGTTTGTATTATAAAAACTGATTGTTGTTTTAGGAAGGGTGATGAAAGATATGGGTGGCCGGTCATGAGTACCAACGCCCCTTCCCCTATTATTCATCGAGTAAGCTCTTTACAGTCCGTATCTCCATCATGTTGGTGATACCGGTCACCGGTTGCGGTACTCCTGCGGTAAGGATCAAGGTGTCTTCTTCGGAGACCATACCTTGCTCATGGAGGAAGGCGGTAGTTTTGATCAACATCTCGTCCACGTGCTCGGGGAATTCGGTGTAATAGGCCTTTACACCCCATACCAGATTGAGCTGCCTGCGGACTATTTCGGAGTCTGTGAAGGCGATTATCCGTGTGTCGGGTCGCAGCTTTGCTATCTTGTGTGCCGTGTATCCCGAAGAAGTGTGTGCCACGATATATCTCGCGCCGGTATCTCGACTGGCCTGCCATACGCTTTTTGCTATTATATCCGCGATGTCGTTTATTTTGGCGTCCAGGGTATGGTGTGTTCTACCTACCATATATTCTTCTATCTTTTGTGTGATCTCCGCCATGAATTCCACCGATTTAACCGGGTATGAACCTATGGCGGTTTCCTCCGAAAGCATAACGGCGTCGGCACCGTCCATAACCGCATTTGCCACGTCGGACACTTCGGCCCTGGTCGCCCTGGGGCTGTCCGTCATGGACTTCAGCATCTGTGTTGCGACTATCACCGGTCTTTCGGCAAGGTTACACTTTTCGATGATGTTCTTTTGTAGTAGGGGAACATCAGATGCGGGTACTTCCACACCGAGGTCGCCCCTGGCTATCATCACCGCGTCGGCTTCGCGTATTATCTCATCGATGTTTTTTACCGCGAACATATGTTCGATCTTCGCAACTATATGGATCTCCGTGTTTTCGAGTATGGTCTTTACCTTCTTTATATCATCCGCGGATTTTACGAATGATAGAGAGATCAGATCAAATCCTTCCTCGACACCGAATTTGATATCACGTATATCCTTTTCAGTGGGCGTGTTCAAGCCGATATCCTTTCCGGGTATGTTAACCGATTTTCTCGATGTGATACTTCCACCGTATATCACCCTGCATCGGATGGTCTCGTTTACTTCCTCTACCCTCAACTCCATGAGACCGTCAGCCAACAAGATGGTATCATCAGCCGAAAGATATTCTTTCAAGTGGGGGTGGTCCACGGGCAGTCGGCTTGCATCACCCGAAAAACTACCATGTGCGAGCTCCACGAGATCTCCTTCTTTCAGTATGGTATCTTCCTCAACCTCTCCGAGACGCACCTCCGGGCCCTGGGTATCCATCATCACACATATGTGAGGATGTTCCCTTCGTATACGAGAAAGGACCTTGTGGTGTTCCTTGTGTTCGCCGTGTGAGAAGTTGAGCCTGGCTATGCCCATCCCCGCGTCTACCAGTTCACCGAGTCTATCAACGGAGGCCGGACCGATGGTAGCTACTATCTTGGTTTTTCCCATCATCGGTGAGAGTCAGCCCATAGTCTTAAAAATTGTGGTTCATACATCGGAAGTGAAGAGTGTATATACATATCATACGGGTCAAGGTGGAAGGGATAAGACATGATATCGGCAACTTCGTTCACACGAAAGGATATGACCTGACATGGGGCCCAAATGACCTGGTTTTCATCACCGCACGAAGGGGTGATCACTTCTTCTCTACCTTTCTCAACAGTACCTGGACCACGTCTCCGTCCTTGAGTTCCAGGGATTCCGCCTCTACGACGGGTACCTCTATCTTGCCGTCGATCAGTTTCGCCTTGAATATCCCCGTGCCGTACAAACTTTCCTTTATCTTGCTGGAAGTCTTCTCCTCCAGGGCGGCAATCAAGGCCGGGATGTCGTTCTTGTCTATGGTCTCGAGTATCTCTTTTATCTTCATATTACCACTCACAACATATGGGGCTCATGGGATAAATACTATTCGCACCCTTTCGTGGTTCACACATCACCTCCTCGAACCCAAATACCAAAAGTTTATTTACGAGGGCGGCCAATTGTAAAAAACTCTCTTGGTGTTATGATAATGGCTACAGTAAAGGAAAATACAGAACCACTTCCGCCGGTGGAAGAATGGATAGAAGGAACGGGTATCGAAACTACCGAGGACATAAAGGTACCCAAACTCATCGCCGATCAGGTCATAGGCCAGGACGAGGCAGTTGGCGTGATGAAAAAAGCCGCCCGACAGCACAGGCACGTCATGATGATAGGCCCGCCAGGTACCGGGAAGTCCATGCTGGCACAGTCCATGGTGGATTATCTCTCATCCGGGGAACTCGAGGACCTTCTATGTTTTCCCAACGAGGAGGATGAGAACCGTCCCAAGATAAGGACTGTACCCGCCGGCAAGGGAACCGATATCATCAACGCTCACCGCAGGGAGGCACAGAAGCGTACACAGCAGAGGAGCCAGGGTATGCTGATCATACTCGTGCTGGTGGTCAGTGCGGCTGTTCTCATATCCTTTATAAGAGAAAATTTTCTGATCATGTTCTTCGGAATAATAGCGGCGGCAATGCTGCTCATAGCCATGAGGGCGTCACCCATGGGTTTGGGTAACGACCCTGAGAAACAGGTACCCAAATTGCTGCTCAAACACAAGCCGGGGGACAAACCACCCTTCGTTGATGCCACGGGTTCACAATCCGGAGCGCTCCTGGGTGACGTTCGTCACGACCCCTTCCAGAGCGGAGGATACGAGACACCCGCCCACCACCGGGTGGAGGTGGGGGCCATACATCAGGCACACAGGGGAGTTCTCTTCATAGACGAGATAAACATGCTCAGACTTTCATCGCAGCAGAGTTTGCTCACCGCCATGCAGGAAAAGAAATTTTCCATCACGGGGCAGAGTGAGCGCAGCAGCGGAGCCATGGTCAAATCGGAACCCGTACCCACGAATTTTGTACTGGTGGCCGCAGGCAACCTCGACTCCATAACAGGTCAGAGGGACGAAGGCGGCTACGTCAGGGGAGGGATGCATCCCGCCCTGAGGTCCAGGATCAGGGGCTACGGCTATGAGTTATACGTTAACGACACCATGCCCGACTCCCACGACAACCGTCTTAAGCTCATACGTTTCATCGCCCAAGAGGTGAAAAAGGATGAAACGAAGATACCTCATTTCACCAGATCGGGTATAGTGGAGATAATAAGGGAGGCACAGCGCCGGGCGAACAAGAGGGGTGAGCTAACACTGCGTCTGAGGGAGCTCGGCGGACTGGTGAGGGTATCCGGCGACCTGGCGGAGGAAAGGAAACACAAGTTCACCACCGGAGCCGATGTCATAGGTGCCAAGAACATAGCTCGATCCCTGGAACAGCAGGTGGCCGACAGGTACATAAAGAAGAGAAAGGAGTACAGCACCTTCCAGACCCAGGGTTCGGCCGTGGGGGTCGTCAACGGACTGGCGGCCATCGGCGGTGACCAGGCGGGTATCTCCGAGTACTCGGGGATCGTCCTACCCATAGCGGCGGAGGTTACGCCGGCTCATTCCCGGGACGAAGGTAAATTGGTGGCCACCGGCAGGCTGGGCGATATAGCGAAGGAGGCAGTGCAGAACGTTTCGGCCCTGGTAAAAAAATATACCGGAGAGGATATCTCAAGGTACGATGTTCACATACAGTTCATAGGTACGCAGGAGGGCGTGGAAGGTGATTCGGCATCCATATCCGTTGCCACGGCGGTCATATCAGCCATGGAGGGTATCCCCATAGACCAGAACACGGCGATGACGGGTTCCCTGAGTGTGAGGGGGCAGGTACTTCCCGTGGGGGCGATAACCGCAAAGATAGAGGCTGCCTCGGAAAGCGGGATGAAACGTGTGATCATCCCAAAAAGCAACCTAAAGGATATAGTGCTGGATGCAAAGTACGAGAACAGGATCGAGATAATCCCGGTGGATAACCTCGGCGAGGTACTCGAGAACGCCCTGGTGGGTTCACACAACAAGAAGAAATTGCTGGACAAGCTCTCTTCACTACTCGAGGTGAGGAGCATACCCTTATCGGCGGACGTACCCAGCCCAAGGTGAAGGGCGTGATGTGATTGGGGGCTTTCGATCTTCTATCCGACGAGATATTATCGGCCCTAAGAGATTTTGAAATAGAGGATGAGACGGAACCCCAGGAGGAAACTATACCCCATATACTTGCGGGTGAAAATGTTCTGGTGATCGCACCCACAGGCATAGGCAAGACCGAGGCGGCGATACTTCCCGTAATGGACCGTATACTCAAAAACCCGGGCCCGGGGTTCAGGGTACTATACATCACACCCCTGCGTGCCCTGAACAGGGACATGCTGCGCCGTCTGGAAGATTTTTCACGCAGGCTGGATTTCACCGTGGGCGTACGTCACGGAGATACATCCGGCGCCGAGCGCAGAAAACAGTCACTGCACCCCCCGGATTTTTTGGTAACCACGCCCGAAACCCTGCAGATAATGTTCACCGGTCGAAGGCTGCGGGAGGCACTCAGGAACGTGGAGCACGTGGTGGTCGACGAGCTGAACGAGTTGGCTGTGGACGAGCGGGGAAGTCAACTTTCACTGGCACTGGAAAGATTGCTGGACCTCAGGAACGGGAAGGAATTTCAACGTATCGGGCTGTCCGCAACGGTGGGCAGCCCCCGAAAGGTCCTGGAATTCCTCGTGGGTGTAGGCAGAAAAGGAAAGATCGTGGAGATAAGCGAACAGAGGGAGATGGAGGCATGGGTTGAATATCCGGTGGAAATGGCCGGGGACAGGGAGATATCGGAGATCATGCGTTGCGAGCCACAAAAGGCCGCCGGTATACGCCGTTGCAGGGAGTTGATGGACGAACATGTATCCACACTCCTATTCGTAAATACCCGTGATTCCGCGGAGTTCATAGGCTCCTCTTTCAATCTGTGGGACGAGGGATACGAACTGGGTGTTCATCACGGCTCTCTATCCAAGGATGCCAGGATAGACGTTGAAGAGAGGTTCAAATCCGGAGAACTGAAGGCACTCATCTGCACTTCGTCCATGGAACTAGGTATCGACGTGGGCGCCACGGACATGGTGATACAGTATCAATCACCCAGGCAGGTGACCCGGTATGTTCAGAGGATCGGCCGTTCGGGGCATCGTATAGGGAAGGTGCCCAAGGGATGTATAATAACCGCTAACGGAGACGATATAGCCGAGGCAGCGGTGATCACCCGCAGGGCACTTGCCAGGGAGCTGGAACTCACGGATATCCCGGAAAAACCCATGAGTGTATTGGCCAATCAGGTTATATCCGCTGTCCACTGTGAGGGGAAGATACGGATAGACGCACTCTTGGAGACGGTAAAAAGGGCCTATCCCTTCAGAGACCTCCACATGGAGGAACTGTCGGAACTGGTCGACCAGCTGGCCGAGATAAAGGCATTGTGGAGAGAGGGAAAGGAGTTGGGAAAGCGTCGAAGGTCCTTGAGCTACTTCTACGAGAATATATCCATGATCCCCGACGAAAGGACCTTCCTGTTGAGAAATACCGCATCGAATAAAATTGTGGGCACCCTCGACGAGAGCTTCGTGGCAAGTCACGTTGAGATCGGGGGCGTGGTGATACTCCAGGGAAAGGCATGGCAGATAGTCGATATAGAGGAGGACCGGGTACTGGCAAGTCCGGTGGGAGACATAGGCCGTATACCGGACTGGTCGGGTGAGGACATACCCGTCCCCTTGGAGGTTGCCCGGGAGGTGGGCGTGCTGAGGAGAGACGGCATCCGGGATCATCCGGTGGCTCCGGGGGCGAGGGATGCCTTTCAAGATTACATGACCCGACAGGGTTCCAGGGCCTTTGCCACGGAACATCTCATGGTCCTTGAGATGGAGGGGGAAATCGCGGTCATAAACGCGTGCCTGGGAACCCGTATAAACGAGACCCTGGGAAACCTTGTAGCGTCCCTTCTCTCGGCCAGATTGGGAGATAGTGTGGCACTCCATGTAGATCCCTACAGGATGATGTTCAAACTCCCCAGGTCAGTTCCCCGGGACTGGATTCGGGACATACTCCTGAAAACGGAGCCCGAGATCGTGGGGGAGCTGTTGAAAAAAACATTGGTAAACTCCTCCTTTTTCAGGTGGATGTTCCTGCATGTGGCGAAGAAGTTCGGTGCTGTGAAGAGGGACGTGGATTACAGGTCCGTCAGTCTCGATCGTCTCATGGAAGTCTTCCGGGACACCCCCCTCTACAGGGAGGCTTTGGACAAGACCTTCAGGGACCATATGGATGTGGTGGGTGCCCAAAGGGTACTTTCCATGATAAGGGAAGGCTCCATGGAGATCATATCATCCCCTCATGGTCTATCTCCCATCAGCGAGGTGGGTCTCGATGATTACAGGGAATTCCTCAGACCCGAGAAGGTATCCAGGGCGGTGCTAATGGCTTTCAAGGAGAGGCTGTGGGACGAAAGGATGACCATGAAATGCCTGAAGTGCGGGTCCGGTAGGAAGAAAAGGGTGAGGGATGTGAAAAAACCATCCTGTCCCAGATGCGGTTCTGCCATGGTCGCCCCTCTCCTATTCTACCATGATGAGGGGATCGTTGACAGGGACATCACAACCCTTTCTCCGAAGGAGATGAAGAAACTAAAGGAATACTACAAACTAGCGGACCTGGCACGTGTCTATCAACGGAGGGCGCTCATGGCCATCGCCGCCAGGGGTGTGGGGCACGACAAGGCCGGGAAGATACTTGGTAGGGCATTTTCGGACGAGGAGGAATTCCTGAGAACTCTTTTGAAGGCGGAGATACAGTACGCCAGAACCAAGAGATTTTGGGATTGATTTTATGTTGGTGATGGATTAGAAAATAGTGCCAAAGTTTATATGTGAGAAATTATGGTAGTTTTTCAGATGCACAGTAATACATTTACAAAAGAGGTTTTATATGGAAGACCTGTCGGATAATGCGTTGGAAAAGATCAAAAAGGAACTTCTTTCGATACCCTCTGTGGGTGAACTAACGGTTCGTTCACTCATACGGGCGGGTTATGACAGTATAGATAAACTCAGAAACACTACCGTTGAAGATCTGTACTCCCTTGATAACATAGGTGAGATCCAGGCACAACGTATAAAACAAGAGATAGAGGAAAGACTCGGGGTGGATAAGGATACCAAGGAGGTAAATTGCCCCAACTGCGGTGTGTATGTTTTGATATCAAATAATAGTTGTTCAGAGTGCGGAACGAATTTGATTATCAGTGATCATGAGGTCGTGCTGCCCGATGGTACCATAGTGGATGACCCCTTATCGACCCTCGCCGATATAGATGCGAAATTTATGGATGGTGAGGAGGATGAGGATTTATGGTACAGTAAGGGTGCCATCCTCGAAGCCATGGGCGCCCTTGAGAAGGCTTACGAGGCCTACGACAAGGTGATAGAGTTTGACCCACTGTACGACTGGATATGGAACGCCAAGGCTAGCCTCGCCATGAAACTTGGCAGATTAGATGAGGCTAGCAGAGCCTACAAAGTGGCTGTCGACTACAGGATCGACGAGATGTATCTCAAGAGGTTGCAGGAAAGGAAAACGGAACCTGAAACGGAAGTGGCGGAAAAAACCCCCGTGGAAATTAACATGGATGATGTGATCATGGTGGAGGAGAAGATAACCAATGCACGCAGAACATTACACCGCATAGATACGGGCCTTCTTGATCTCACCGGTATAGAGGATTTATTGAATTTCGCCGCAAAGGCGCGTAACCGTGACAACAGGGAAGAGGCCTTGAAATATGCGGAAAAAGTGATCACTGTGGGAAAAAATGTGGAAGAGAATCTGCCGATGATAGAAGAACTCGAGTTAAAGATAGCGGGTATGGAGTTCGAACACGAGGGAATAGCAACACTCGTGGAAATGTACGAAAATTTGAAGGTAAAAACAGAGGATCCTATCTTCATGGAGGATATAAAAAAGGTGAACGAACTCTTCGAAAAGGTGAACGAAATCCTCGAGGAATTGGATGTTTGTACGTTTTATATGGAGAATTTCAACGAGGTAAAGAAAATTCTCTCTGAATCCAGAGGCACCAAGATATCTTTGGAACCCGTCAAGGAACTGGTGAGGAAAGCGTTGGAGAGTGGCAAAAAGGGGGAATTTCAAAAAGGTCTCGGTATCGCTAAAGATATCAAGGTTCATCTCGTGAAAATAAACGAGATACATCAGAAGATACTGGATGCAAAGAAACTCATAGTGCGGTTGAAAGACCTTGACGGGCAAGTTGATGAGATAATAAATGCAGTGAAGAATTCAAAGGATATAGCGGATTCCGGTGATTATGATGAAGCGAACCATAGATTAAACGATATTCTGCATGAACTGGGAGATGAAATAAACCATGTAAAAGAAGAACCTGTAAAGGAAGAAGTCGAAATAGAGAAGGACTACGAGCAAAATATCGATAAGGAAACTATACTGAAAAAGATATCCGAGATGAAGTCATTGATAATCTTTGCCAGAAGCGAAAACTTGATGGTCGATAGTTCGGGCGAAAGTATCAACAAGGCCATCAAATCCACCGCCGCCGGGGAGCTTGACGATGCCATGAAACAACTTGAACAGGGATATTCATTGTTGATAGAGAGACTGGAGGAGAAGTTGAAGGAAAGGATGGACTCCGTCAAGGAAACACTGGAATACACCGAGAAAGGCAAGATGACAGACAATGCAAAAGAACACCTTGAACTGGCGGAGGTTGAATTTAAGAAGGGCAACCTCGTTAATGCCTTTAAAATGGTCACCAATGCGGAATTACTGGGGGAAGAGGCAAAAGGCGACGCGGCAAGGGCAAAAGATTACATAACCTCTTTGGAACACATGATCGAACTTGCGAACGAGTTCGGGCTTGACCACGGGGAGGCCTCCGGACTTCTGGAAAAGGCAAAAAAAATATTTGAGAATCAGCGGTGGGAAAAAGCATTGGAACTCGCAAACAAGGCAAAGGATGCCGCCATGATGAGCATGAAAGGAAAACTGAACTCGATCATGGATGATGCCCAGAGGGAGTTGAAGGAGGCTAAGATATCCGGGGTGAACATATCAATACCAATACAATACATAAAAGAAGTCCGTAAGGCGGAACTCGAAGGAGACCTTGGGACTGCACTCAAGTACATGAACATGTACAGAAAGTACATGAGTTCGCAAGGTGATTGATCTGGAGGTATCATCATCCTTGGACATACGTGTGGAAGACGATATATACCGGCCTGACGACGATTCGTATATGCTCATCGATATGATCCGTCTGAAAAGGGGTGATAGTGTACTTGAGATCGGATGCGGAAGTGGTATAATTTCCATACACTGCGCCCTCGCCGGGGGGGAGGTAACAGCCTGTGACATCCATCGAAAAGCCGTGGAACTTACCAGGTACAACGCAGAAAGAAATGGCACTTGCCTCCGGGGTGTGCTGGTGGGTGATATGTTCCGACCATTTGACGGCATCTGGGATGTGATAGTGTTCAACCCGCCGTACCTGCCCGAGCTTGAAAACCGGCAACGAGACCCGCGTTGGGACGGAGGTAAAAAGGGCGACGAGACCATCGTCGAATTTCTCATGCAAGGGTGGAGATACATGCACCCGGGTTCGAGGCTGTACTTCTGCTGCTCCGACCTGTCTCCCATGTGGGCGATCCTTGAAACCGTGGACAGGTACTATAGTGTGACCGGTAAAAAGAAAAAACGCTTTGACTTCGAAACCCTGTTCGCCTACGAGCTCGGACGGGCGTGAGTGAAAAGTTAATGAAAGTCAAGACCTTGTGGTATATACTACATACTATCCGGTGCAGTAATACCCATGGTCCACAATACGTTTGACAGAACTACCTTAGAGGATCTTACCAAGGCCAATCGTTCCATCATTTTTTCCTCCGCCTTCAACACTGGATAATCCCTGTAAAATTGATTGAACCGGGCAGCTAATTGATATGCGTAGTTCGCCATCATATGCGGTGCATTTGATAAGGCGGCGTCCCGTATCTCACGGGGGTAGGCTGCCAGCTTTTTTATCAGCTTGATCTCACCTTCCTCGGTTAGTTTGTCCGTGTCCGCTTTGGTGAGTAATTCCTTTTGATCTCCATCCCATCTTTCCATTATGCCGGATGCACGGGCGTGGGCATACTGTACGAACGGAGCGCTGTTTCCCTGAAGGTTCAGAGCCTCTTCCCACTTGAAATCCATGGGTTTCTCCGGTTGGACTCTTATTATGTTGTACCTGACGGCGCCCATCCCCACGATCTCGGCTATCCTTTCCATATCTTCCATAGTAAGATCGTCCCTGCGTGCAAGGACTTCCTCCTTGGCCTTTTCGTGAGCCATGTTCATTATATCGTCGAGAGTAACATAAGATCCCTTTCGTGTGGACATCCTTTCACCCTGGAAGGATACGAAGGAATGGAAGATGATGCGGGGAACCGGTTTCACTCCGAGTTCACTCAAAGCACTCGTCAAAAAGGCGCCGTGCACCTTGTGATCCTCACCCAGAACATCCAGCATCTCGTCACACCTCTCGGACTTCCATATATGGTAGGCTATATCTCTAAGGGGGTATAAGCTGGATCCGCTACCCCGGGTAAGGAATGTTCTATCGTCTCCCTCTCCGAAATACAGGGCGCCTTCGTCCCTGTCGCATATACGTAGTTCTTCCATTCTTTGCATCACCGACGATACGGAGCCGTCGAGTATCAACGAAGATTCTGTCTTGTAAACATCATGGGATATATTGAGTCTTTCCAGCGATCTTCTTATACCTTCCATCACCCTCTCAGAATTGGTGGAGAATTCGTTCAATATGTCCTTGTTCCCCATTTCGATATCCCTCATCATCCCCTGTATATCTTCCAGCACACCCCCGTCTTCCTCCATGCGCTGATTTGCCTTCTGATAATATCTTACCAACTTGTGATCTATTTTGTCCAAACCGTACTCGGGCAATTCCGATTCCTGCAAATTTTTGGTGCCCCAGGTAAGGATGGCAACCTGCCGCCCTATGTCATCAACATAAAATTGGGTTTCCACATGGTAACCCGCCTTGGAGTATATCCTTGAAATGGTATCGCCGATGATCGGGTTTCTTGCCCTGCCTACATGTAGCGGGCCGTTGGGATTGGCACTGGTGTGCTCTATGATTATTTTGCGTTTTTTTGCCGGTAATTCACCGTATCTATCCCCCTTTTCAAGACATCCGTGTATGGTATTCTTTGCAAGGTATTTTTCATGGATATTAAAGTTCAGATAGGGTCCCGTGCGCTCCACGTCACCGTGTTCCAGTTCCAGCTGAGAAGCGATGTAAGAAGCAGCATCGGGGGGGTTCATCTTCAATGCCTTGGAGAAGGAAAAGCACGGCAGTGCATAGTCGCCCCTGTCTTCACCGGGTATATCTAGTTGTATATCGTTTTGGTCAATATCAAGCACACTGGCAACCCGGGACTTTATGTCGTTTTCAAATTCAAGTATCGCATACATGTCCCTACCCCACATGGTACCTGAGTATGGCGGCAAGGCCTCCGAAGGCATTTAACAGAAGCTCCCCTTCCTCGGATTCGTCTGATATTAGTTCCACATCCGAACCTACCGATTTGGCAAGTTCGTGGAATTCGTCGACAAGGTCTACCTTTTCATATATCTCCATCGACGAACCGCATTTGGGACATTTGGGGAGTACCGATACCGCTCTGAGGGTTCTTTCAGCTTTATGCTCGCAATCAACACATTCCACATTGGCCCGAACCCTATCTATACCGTCGGAGATCAGCACTGTATCGACAGCCCCCATGAGCAAGGCCTTTCTTACGTGTTCCTCACCATAGGTCGCAAGGTTGCTACCCGGCTTTCTTATCTCCTCCATCAAACGTTGTATGAGTTTCTTCTCCTTCATCACTTCCAGGCTGGAGAGCGTGTCTTCGGCCATATTAACTAGTTCTTTAAGGCCGTACTCGTCGGTGTAGCCCGTGTTGAACCTCTCGACTATCTTCTTTTCCAGCTCGTGATTCAGGTAGCCTCCGTCGGCAAAATCATCCTTGGTACGTCCGGGACCACCTAGTAGAATGCCTTCTATCTTTTCACTCATGAGGAGGTCATTGGCCTTTTCACCTACCTTTTTAAAGTACTCATGGGCGGCTTCCTCTATTAAACGTTCGAACCTTTGGGCGGACTGGCCCCCCTTGGAGTGCTTGCTGGGCACCAGGGATTGAATATTCTTCAGCATCTCCACGCGGTTGCCGTTCAGGATACCGATGGTGGCTTCGCTCCTATCGACCACTATGAGGCCATACTTGACCCTCTCGCCAAGCATATTCCGAAGTGGATCGATGTAGAATTCCGAATCGCAACGATAAAGGAAGGTTTCCACAGGTCGGGGCGGTTCGACGGACTCGGATATCATGTCCGTCTGATCACCTGCGACGGATATGTGGCCTACGAAGAAAACCATCCCGTTGGGTGGAGGTTCCCTGAAATATTTGAGTTTAGCCAGTATGGACTTGAGAGCGGACTGTACGTGTTTCTTTGTAGACTTCGATTTGATGTTGGAACTCTGGGACATCTCCTCCCTGAGATATGCCGCCACATCGAATATCTGTTTATCAGGGGGTATGTAGAGGGATATCAACTCCGTACCTCTACCCTTGAGTTCCTTTATCTTATCCAGTGATTTTTTGAACTTGTACTCCTGTTTCTTTGTCATATCCATAGGGATCAGTTCCTGGGCTCTACACTATGGGCCATGTTAAAAATATTTCGTATGAACCTAGTATAGGTGTTCGGATGGATATACAGGGATATAAGTGATACTATGATGGGATACCAACATAATAGTGTGTACTTCCATTTTCGTGACGAAAGACGGGAAAGTATTTTTACCATACCTGCCTTCCGACCCTTTATCATCCTAAGCTCGGAAAAGATCGGTACACACCCTGAAACTTTGATGTCAATATATGCGAGGATGGCCTCACTGGGAAGATAAGCAATCTTCCCCGAACCTTCGTGGCTGCACACACCCACGAACATCAACGGGAATAAATTCCCTACACCTTCGTGGCTGCACACACCCACGAACATCAACGGGAATAAATTCCCTACACCTTCGTGGCTGCACACACCCA
>JAFDTY010000026.1 GCA_019594055.1 Candidatus Haladaptatiplasma halalkaliphilum
CAATTCCATTGACCTTTGGAATTGTTAACGACAATTCCGAAACGCGTATTGGAGCTTGACTACATCCAGAGCATCCTCTTGAAGCATATCTACCTGAGAATGGACACGTTGGTCTTCAAGGGCGGTACCTGTTTGAGGAAGGTCCACAAGCTCAACCGTTTTTCCGAAGACCTGGACTTCAACATCCTGAAGGGAGATCCAAAAGAAACCTTGGAACATGGGATCAAAGGCCTGGAAAGAACGGGAATAGATGCAGAATTATCCCATTTCGACGACCGGAAGGATGTCTGCCTGGCAAAGATCAGGTACAGTGGACCACTCTACCAGGGAACATCGTTATCAAGGGGATCCATACAGATAGATATCTCAAAGCACGTAGTTCACAGAGAACCGGAATGGCGCACGACCATGGAGAATTATCCGGACGTGGGTACCTACAGTATGAAAATCATGCACCCTCAAGAGATATTGGCAGAGAAATTCAGGTCCTTGGTGCAGAGGGAGATGCCCAGAGACCTGTACGACATATGGTTCCTGTTGAACACGGGCACATCTCTTGACACGAAATTACTGGAACAGAAATTCAGGGACCTGGACATGACTCCGGAAGAGCCGGGGAGTATCCTAGAGAATTATCCATCTAGGGGATGGGAAAGGGATATGGAGAATCTCATACACAGGGTACCCGATAAGGTGTCCATGATCGAGGATATCAAAAGGCGTGTCGGGCAGTAAAGATTTTTCCAAGTCGGATAGTGATCCAGGAAAAGTGGCATACTGTGGTACGGTATGATATCCGGAACCCTACTCATTCAACCACGGATTTTTTACATTCACCCGATAGGAGTTTCCATGTTGCGCAACTGCGAAACTATTAAATAATACCTTATTCTCCCCGAGAATATGCCTGATGAAAAGCTCGCCAGAGCCATAAGGTCCAGGAAGAGGAGGGACATCCTCCAGATGCTGTGTGAGAAAGAGGAGATGTCCGTCCACGAGATAGCCGACAGGTTGGGTACCTCGGAATCTTCCGCTTCCAAACATCTTAGGTTACTCTACGATCTGGGGCTGGTGGTTTTCGAGAATAAGCCGCCGGAGAAGTTCTATTCACTCAAGATCGACGAGATAAAGGAGATGTTCGAGATATACAACAAAGTTGCCAAAAAGATAGGATAGGTGTAAAACATGAAAGTAGTAATAATAATGGGATCGAAAAGCGATATGGAATGGTCCGGAAAGATAGCGGATACCTTGAAAAAGTTGGGTGTTGAAAGCGTGATGCGGATAGCTTCGGCACACAAGGTACCTTTGAAAGCCATGGAGATCATAAAAGAATACGAGGACGAAAAGGTGGTTTACATAACGGTTGCTGGAAGGAGCAACGCCCTGAGTGGTTTCGTGGACGCTCAAACCGAGAAACCGGTGATAGCCTGTCCTCCCTACAGCAGCACATTCGCCGGAGGGGATATCTATTCAAGCCTGAGGATGCCTTCCGGAGTGTGTCCCATGGTGGTCATGGGTACCGAGCAGGCGGGTCTGGCCGCCGCCAAGATGCTGGGGCTGACCGATGCGGGTCTTCGGGAACGTATAAAAGGATATCAAGAAGAGAACAGAAAGAAGATAGATGAAGACGATAAAGAGGTGAGATAGATGGGAAGCGTAAAGGATCTGAAAATTATCGAGGCGCCCACCAGGGACAAAGAAGGCGTCGGAGTGTTCGAATTCAGCGACAGGTACAGCATATTCGACTACGGCGAGATGCCGGACGAGATAGAAGGCAAGGGAGAGGCCCTCTGCCTTATCGGTGCTTACAACTTCAAGGAACTTGAGAAGAGGGGTATCAAGAGCCACTTCATGGGGCTGGATGCCAGGAACCGGATGAAAGTGAAAGTCGTGAACGTGATCAAGGACGGCGAACCGGAGGAATACAGGAACATGATGGTCCCCCTGGAGATAATCTACAGGAATATCCTTGGGGAAGGAAGTTCCGTTTTTAAAAGGCTGGAAAGGGGCGAAATAGAACCATCGGATCTGGGCTTCGACAGTTATCCCGCAGTGGATACACCGCTGGACCCGCCCATAATAGACTTCAGCACCAAATACGAAAAATTCGACCGCTACTTCAAGAACCTGGATGAGGTGAAGGAGCACGCCGGTTTCGATGACGATATGATAGATGTCATCAAAGACCTCGCCATGAGAGTGAATGGCTTCATAAACGAGAGAGCCAACGCTTTGGGTTGGGAGCACCTTGACGGCAAGGTGGAAGCGGCTCTGGATAGTAACGGCGAACTCATGCTGGCAGACGTACTGGGCACCCTGGACGAGGACCGGTTCGAATACAAGGGATTGAAACTCAGCAAGCAGATGCTCAGGAACTACTATCGGGGTACGGAATGGGAGAAGGAGATGGACCGTGTCAAGGATCAGGACCTTCCAAAAGAGGAGTGGCCGGCTCCACCAAAGATGCCCGAGAAGTTGATAAAATTCGTCTCCGACATGTACAAGGCAGCCTGCAACGAATGGACCGGGGAAAAGCACTTCGACGTTAAGTCACTGGACGAGTTGATCGAGGAGGACTACCGGGAACTAAAGGAAGACGGGCTCGCCTAGTTCCGGGCCCAACCCCCTTTCTTTTATCTCCGATGTACTCGAAAAGGTGTAACAGCGTCCAAGGTATTCGAGACAATATAATCACAAATAGGCTAATCGTGATTATACTGTTCGCTAAAACCGCTCCAGATATCTCCTATATCAACCAAAATCAGGTCCTCGATATCATATAGATCTTCGTGGAACCCCGATTTTGAGAATAGAGCGTACTCCACCTTTCTATCCTTGTTATGCCATCTGATACTTTCCTCCTTTTCAAGCATATTCAAGTACACCTTTTTTTTAACCGGATTATCGCTCCATTTACACTCGCCGATCAGCATTTTCTTCCTTTTATGATCCAGAGCGACGATATCTAACTCATTTTCCCGATACCACCATCGCCCGATCTTTGAGTACTCCATTGTCTTTCCAACATAATCACGACAGATATCCTCGAAAACGGGTGATATGAAAGAATGTTTGCAATCCTGGAACTCCCTTAACACGGATCCGATCCTTCCTTCCTCTATGTCGGACCTATTCGGTAGTATAAAATAGAAATAAAATCTGAAGAAATTATCCGTTATCTTGTACAGACCCTGTCTTTGCTTTTTGGTGGGAGAGGTTGTTACGGATTCCTCTCGTTTCACAAGGCCCAATGTTCGCAGTTTAGCAAGGTATTGAGAGATGGTGTTACCTTCCAAACCCATGGCATTGGATAATCCGTTGAGTGTTGTGACCCCTCTGGCGATATGGAGAAGTATTGACCGGTACCTCTCGGGAGACCGCAGCTCGGTTCTCAATATGAAATCCACGGCATCCTTCAACGGCGCGTCGATATTCAATACGGTTCTTTCCAGATTATCGAAAAGGGAAAGGTCGTTGCTGAGCATCTCCAGATACGCAGGGACACCACCGTATATGGAATAATATCTGATGATCTCCTCTTCACCCATATTCGGCAGAAAGCTTTGAAGGGACACCAAAGGTAGCTCCTTTAACCGTATCTGTGACGTTTTCCTTCCGTACAGGGGACTGTCACTTCTCATTATACTGTCTTCCATCATGGATATTGACGAGCCGCACAGAACAAGTTGGACTTCGGAGTTCTTGAGGTGTTCATCCCACCCCTTCTGGAAAACCGACGGTATGGCATTTTCCGACTGTATCAGATACGGAAATTCGTCCACGACCAGTATGAATCGTTTCCCCAGGTTGCCGATATAATTGAAGAAACCATCCCATCGATTGATAGAAGCGTTCTTCAACAGTTCGTCCTGGAGTTCATTACCGGCTTGTTTCTGAAGATCTTGAAACTGCTGGTCGATAGGCAGCTCCGTGGCCAGATAATACACATGTGCCTTATCCTTCACGAACTCTTTTATCAGCGTGGTCTTGCCTACTCGTCTTCTCCCATAGATAACTATGAATGAGTTGCGGTCAACATTCCATTCTTCTTCAATTGCCTTCAATTCTTTTTCCCTATCAACGAACATATAATCGTAAATAGGCTAATCGTGATTATATAGTTTTGGGTTGTGTTTTCCTTTCACTGCGCCCCATGGGCCTGATAATATGGCTGATAGTCGGGCCTGAGATACAGGATCATTATGACTATTGGAAGTGATTTGAGGGATCTCGGATACGATTCTCGACGTTATTCACCTCTTGTGCCCGTTATCCAGTTTCTCCAGTATGTTGTGTATATCTCCCTGAACCTTATCTATAGGTCGTGAGGTATCTATGATATGCCAGTCGTTAGCAATACGTAGCGCCCTATTTCTTACCTTTTCCAGAGAATCGATATTCTCGAACATCTGGGTATCGTCACGACCGTTTATGCGTTCTATGGCGATATCGGGCTCGACGTCCAGGAAGAACATGTAGTCCGTGGTGGGCAGTAACTTGGAAAATAATCGGTAAAAGCCCTTTGCCATGGGGTAGGGAAGGTATGCCGTTCCGCATAGATATCTAACGAAGATCACAGTATCTGCCTTACCGTGATACTTTTTTACCGATCTGATAACGTCCATGGCATAGAATGCAGATGCCTCGAGACGACTCATCTTACCTCTGCAAAGTAAGGCCTGCCTTGCCCTGTACCCGAAAATATTATCGGACGATGGGTGAGATCGTAGTATAACCCTCTCTCCCCTGGACTCGTACTTCTCCTTTATCATCCGTGCGTGAGTATCTTTTCCGGCAGCGTCCAAACCGTCGATAACAACGAACCGCATCCTATCACCATCAAAACAGGAGGTAATAAAATATTGCGGCGCTTAACGAAACAGTCAAATTATCCAACCCCTTGGGCGTGATCCCTTCGAAAAATGTTGCCGCTAGGGGTACCAATGGCAGGAGGTAAAGCGGATGGGGCCCGGCACCGTAGTACATCAAAACCACCGATATCATGATCATGGTCACCGCAAACATGGTGATCGACCCCTCGACGGACTTTTCATCACCGCATACGTTGAACTTTTTCTTGCCGAAGCGAACACCCACCATGGATGCTAAACCGTCCCCATACGACATGGCCACTATGCCCACGGCGATGACCTCCAATCTTTGGAAGAAAAAGAACGCCAGCACCGTCCACGAGATGGCGTAGTAGAACAGTCCCAGGCTGTGACCCTTGGATGAGGTCTTGCTGACGGTTTTCAAGGGTGAGTAAGGACTCATGAGAAATGTCAAAACGATGAAGGGTGCGGCTGCCAGGAAGGTCATGACCCAGCGTGTATCGAAGAGTGGAAGTATGAAGAGGACGTTGCCCACACCTATATGCAGCATCTTCCGGCTGAGAAGTCCTTTGTTGACTATCTTTTCAGTTACGATTATCAGAAAGAGAACGTAGATATAAACGAAGAGTAAACCATACATGTCTCCGCTGGTCATGATACATTCCCAAAACATATTACAATATAAAATCAGCGTAAGGGCAAGATTTATTTATCAGCGGCCTCAGCACATATGCATGCATCTGGTAATATTCGACCTGGACGGAACGCTTTTTAACAGCGAAACATCGGTTCTACCTGCGGTCCAGGAAGCTCTCAAAAATGTTGGTCTTCCACCGTCGGATGACGATTTCATACTATCCCTGATGGGCGAGAAAACCCACGACTTCTGCACCGAACTCCTCTCGTCCTACGGTAAGGAGGGCATGGATATATATGGCGATTTTCTGGATGCACTTTGGGTGAGCGAGGCGAAGCATATAAGGATGAACGGTCAGCTATACGAAGGAGTAGAAACCGTCCTCAAAATATTATCTGAACGGGGACACACCCTCGCTATCTGCAGTAACGCCACCGATGAATACATCGTTCACATACTGGAAACCCGGGGTATCAGAGAATATTTCGGGTATATCAAAAGCGCGGAGAACATGGTCGATAAAGCCGCCGGTATAAGGGAGCTGATGGACACCGTAGAGCATTCAAAGGCAGTGATGGTGGGTGACAGAAGGCATGACATCGAGGCGGCAGTGGCAAACTCCATAGTCTTTATCGGCGCAATGTACGGGTACGGCAGTCAGGAGATACGGGACGCCGAATATACTGCCGAATACCCCAGTGAAATATTGGAGATAGTGGAAGGGCTTTAGGGTAAAACCGGTTCCAGTAGGGGGCAGACACCGTTACGGAGCATTGCGGCTATATTGTACGCATCATAATTGTGCGCCGCTCTGTAAGAGGCGGGGCTAATACCGGCGCCTAAAAGCATGTTTGCCCTGGCTATGCCCAGCTCCGCCAGTGATATACTGGACGGGATGGGATTATCATACCAGGAGGCAGGTACAGGTAGGAAATCATCCGAACTCGACTCCAACCATCCGCCACCTTTTTTGAATGACTTAACGTACTCCAACATATCTTCCATGGGCCCCATCCATTCTACATCACTCTCTGATAGCATGGTCAGGGCCAGTAGGCATGCGGCCGCATCGAACAAAAAACAATTTTTAACCATCAGGTCGTTACTCATGGAGTGTACAAGTTTTCCATCTACCCAAAATTTTTCCAGTAGACGGTTCATGGTGTCCTTTGCAGTCTCTAAAAGTTCGACGCTTTCCAAATACTCGGATGCCAGTGCCGATGCGACTACAACCAGACCGTTCAAACCCGAGATATACTTGCGATCCGCATGGGGCTGCGGCCTTCGATCACGGATATCAAGAAGTTTTTTTTCGATATCTTCTATCTCCATATCGTTTCTACGTATGAGGTGTATCTTCCCCTCGAAGTTCCCGTGGGGATATATACCGTAAACACCTTTTAGTGTACTAAAATCTTCACCCAGTATCTCTTCCAACTCTTCATAGCGCCACAGATAGGTACCGCCTTCAACGTGGTCCGTATCTGCGTCGATGGAGTTAAGATAAAGGCCTTCGCTTGAGAAACTTTTTTCAAGGCACTTTACAACAGAATATGCCATATCCCCATATTCTTCTTTCCCTAGAACACGGTATGCAAGTGAATAGTACCAGACGGCCATGGCCTGGTCGTAGAGCATTTTCTCGAAATGAGGTATGTTCCATTCCCGGTCCACGCAGTACCTGAATATGCCACCCTGGAGATGGTCGTTCAATCCACGTAAACGCATGGCCTCCAACGTACCTATGATCATCTCCCTTAAGCCCTGGGACTCTTTGAAGGAAAGTGAATACAGCATGAAGAGCAGTGTGGAATGGGGCGGGAATTTTTGTGCCCGTCCGAATCCGCCGTGTTCACGGTCGTAGATATGCATCAGATGATCTTCCAACCTCTCAAAAGGGACGGTTTTTGGTGTTCTTTTAGACGGTCGGAAGGGAGGTACCGTGCCCCCCTTTTCGTAAAAATCTTTTACCTTTTTTGCAACTTCCATCAGCGACAGCCGCCCCCCCTCGGATATCCTCGGTGCGTAAGTCAATGCCAGTATGGGTTTCAGATCCGGGGTCGAGAAAACATTGAGTGGCCAGCCACCGCTTCCCGTCTTGCGGATAATATAATCCATCATGAACTGGTCTATGTCCGGCCTTTCCTCCCTGTCCACCTTCACGCACAAAAAATAAGAATTTAAGTATCTGGCTGTCTCGTGGTCTGAAAAAGCCTCCCGTGCCATCACATGACACCAGTGGCAGGAGGAATAACCGATGGAGATGAACAGGGGTTTGTTGGTTCGAGCGGCTTCTCCGAGGATCTCTTCACTCCACTCCTGCCACCAGATGGGGTTATCCCCGTGCTGCCTTAGATATAAAGAATTCGAACGGTCGAGGTTGTTACGATGAAATTCCATAGTACACATACGATAACACAAGATATTGAATTTTCCCCTATACCTTACCAACGGGTGACATGTACACGGTAAATTCGTCCTTACCGTCCACACCGAGCAGGGCATCAGTTAGCTCCTGGTCATAGGCGGCGATGGCACAGGTTCCGCACCCTATGGCCTCGCATGCAAGGTATAGATTCTGGCAAACGTGCCCGGCATCCAGGGCGATGACCTTGTAGGACGCCTCGGCGTAGCGCCACTCCATCCTGTATGGTATGGTGGTCCATACGAAGGTTGCGGCACAGTTACCTGCGAAGGACTGGTCGAGGGCCGCTTTCGTCATCTTGTCTTCCAGATCAGTATGTACCGCCGCCTTTATCAGTTGATGGGTCAAGGGTAAATACCGGTATATTGCCTTATCCAGTCCGTCGACCCTGAATGCTGCGATATATGTTTCCAGGGCATGCCGACATCCGGCGGAGGGGACCACCCTGTAAGCGTGCCCCTGATCCAGCTTCTTGCGTATGCCTTGGGTGGCCCACAGAAGGAAGGAAACCTCATCTACCGAAAGGGGAACATCGGAAAAGGACCGTCTGGATCTTCTCCGGGCGATGGCCTCGGTGAGGTATTTATCCGGATCCAAAGGTTCCGGCAGGTCGATCAACACGGCATCTTCAGGGACCGGTTTCTGTAAGGGCGGTGGCGGAACGCCTCTGTTCTGTTCGGTTTTAGAAAAGTCCGTGCTCTTTCTTACGCTGTCCTTTAGAAAATCCCTTTTCATGATATCACATACTGTAAGACGGAGTACCATGATATAACTTTACGTTTTCGGCACATCTCATGGTGTGCAAACTTTTTATTCCCTTTACCACTTACATAAAACTCAGAACGAGAGCGGATCAGGATGAACTACAAAAAGTACAAACATATGGAGATCTCCCAGGTAGGCATGGGCTGCTATGCCCTCAGCGGCGCCTACGGAGATACGGATCCACGAGCATACAAGAAGGTGCTTGAGTATGCCTTCGAACTCGGAGTGAATTACTTCGACACGGCCCAGTCCTACGGTAAAATAGCCGAGAGAACCTTGGGGGAGGTCATAAAACCCTTCCGGGAAGAGGTGTGCATCAGCACCAAGATAGGTATGAAGGACGGGATAATACCATCCTTGTCTTACGACCACGTGGTAAAGGCCTGCCACCGGAGTCTTGAGACCCTTGGTACCGATTACATAGACTTTTACCTGGTACATTATGCAGACCCGAACACACCAGTTCAGGAAACGGTGAACGCCCTGGAAGACCTCAAGGGAGACGGGAAGATAATCGAGTACGGTCTGAGCCATCTATCAGTGGAAGATGTGCAGGATTACATCCGTAAAGGTGATCCGGGCATGGCCATGATGGAGTTGAGCGCAGTGGCCCGGACATCCAGGAACGAACTGCTGCCTATTTACGTAAAAAATAATATCGGTAGTGCGGCCTTCAGCGTCACGGGCAGAGGTGTCCTGTCCGGTAACTACGGTAAGGAATGCGTATTTCAAAAGGGTGACATCAGAAGTATGGACCCCCTGTTTCACCCCTCGCAGCTGGAATCCGCCCTGAGGGTGGTTGAAAGGTTGAAAGAGTTGGGGCGAAAGTACGATAAAACACCCGTGCAGACGGCCATGGGATGGGTATTATCTCAGCCCGGTATCGTAACCGCATTGACCGGCCCGTCAAGAAAGGAGCATCTGGAGGAAAATGTAGGTGCCTCCGGTTGGAGCATAAACAAGGAAGACCTTGTTGCCCTGGACGAATTTTTTAAAGATGAAGACGAGTACCTTGCACGGGAAGAACCTCTTGTGATAAAGGAGATACTGACAAAACCCCTGCCCGAGGATACCTCCGCTGCACTGTCGGATCTGGTTTACTCACTGGAGTGTGCGGTAACCAACGATATAGCCACCGAAAAAGAGGTATTGCCGATTTTTTACAGTCTGCTGGAGCTAAGGAATTCGGGTAAACTTACAAGTGACAAACTTACGGAAATACAATCCTCCATAAGGCAAATTCTGTACGGAAGGAACAAAAAAGTTTAATAACACCCCACGCTTAAAAAAAAGTGATACGCATGAAAGACGCATTGGACAAACTAAGCTTCAAGCAGATACTCGGTTACTCGATCAAGGCCGAGAAAAACGCACATGATTTTTACATGAGATTATCGGATGCCACCAGCGAGCTGGTTTCCAAGAGATACCTCGCCCTGGCGGAAGACGAGAAGGTGCACAAGGAGGAACTCGTGAAACTCCACCGTAAACTCTTCGGTGACGAACAAATCGAAGTACCTGACAGCCCGGGATTGCCTCCTCACGAAGGAGACATACCCCTGGATAAGGTCAGGAACCTGATAGAGGCCCTGGATGCGGCCATCGAGAGTGAGAGGAACGCATACAATATCTACAGGTATCTGGCAAAAAAGAAGCCGGAGCACCAGCGATTCTTCGAGTACCTGGCCATGACGGAGCACGTTCACGAAATGTCACTTTCCGAGGAAAAAAACATGTACCTGGGATACTTTGACAGCAAAACCGTGGAACCGGACATGCCCTTCGAAATGATCACAAATGTCCAGACACAGAGAAGACTAGTCGAGTGACGACCGAACTATCCTTTCAATCTCCCCAGGAACAGCTTCTTCATGTGCTTTAAGGGATACTTCCCGAATAGAGAAACGTATCGTGGATAAATTTGGTCCACGTTATAGTTGAAGACCTTACTTTTTGTATAGAAATGTCTTCAATCTATGTGTGGAAAGCGAAACTTTAGTCCTAAAAGTTTCGTTTTGCACTATAAAATCGTTTTCTTAGAGATTTTATATCGTATGTTCCTCTATGTCCGTCCCAATTTTTACACGCCTTCACGATCTCAAACCCCCATCTGAAGTTGGGCGCTTTCAATACAAGGCTTTCGTACTCTCCACCCTCTCCTGCAACGTTTATACCGTAACGCTCGTTGAAGGCCTTGAGTTCGTCCACGCATTCTCTATCCAACTCTCGTCCGAGCCATCTGTCGTCGAGACCCATAGCGGCGACGCCCACGATGACGCACTCGAACCCCTCTTCCAGTAACATCTCCAGTATCTCCTCCGGCTCCATACCCCATAGTGGCGAGATAACCTTTAGATCCTTACCGGTAGCGATTTCCACTATCCTGTCCCTTTGGTAGCGGGAAGCGACAGCCCCTGTGATCACCCCTTCCGCATCAACGGATCCCAAGGCCCTCTCAAGGTCGGCCAGTTCTTCCTCTTTCACCCCGCTCGATCCTTTTTGGATGAGTGGAATATCCATGGCCTCTGCCAGCAGGGGGACCATATCCAGATTCGGTCTGTGAAACATGTAGGAATCGTTTCTTTCCGGGAGGACGGTTATCAGCCAGTCTATCTCGATACCCCTTTCCTGTGCCAACCAGAGGGCAAGGGTCGAATCCTTACCACCTGAGTAAAGTGCAGCGTAAGCCATGAACATACATCCTGTAAAAGCTTTATATATCTTCCCGGGTTAACATCTGTGTATGGAAGTGATATTCCACCCCGATTACATGCTTCACAAACACAGGGGTGCACACCCCGAGCGGCCTGAACGACTGGAGGCCATATTGGAACGATTGGAGCTGGAAGGTTTGGCCGGTAATATCTCCACTCCTGAGCCTGCGACCGAGGATATTCTCACTTCCGTTCATTCAAAGGATTATGTGAAATATATGAGGGAGCACGGGAGGGGATATTTGGACGGAGGTGACACTTACATGGGTGAGAATACCTATGATATCGCATTGCTTTCAGCGGGAGGCGCATTTCTGTCCTCGTCGAGGGTCAAGGAGGGTATAGCCAGCATGGCGCTGCTGCGACCACCGGGTCATCATGCAGGCGCCTATTACGGCGGCGGTTTCTGCTATTTCAATAACATCGCCATCGCCGCCGCTTGTTCAAAGATGAAAAAGGTTGCGATACTGGATATCGACGGTCATCACGGTAACGGTACCAGCGATATATTCTACACATCCAGTGACGTACTTTTCATCTCCACCCATCATTACGGGATATATCCCGGTACGGGGGATAGCATGGCCATAGGCGAGGGTCAAGGCGAGGGATACAACGTTAACATCCCCTTTCCCACGGGTGCGGGAGATTCATCACTTGAATACGCATGGGATGTGTTGATAGAACCCATACTCCGACAGTACGAACCCCGGGTGCTCCTGGTTTCTTTGGGTACAGACGGTCATTATGCCGATGGGATGACGGGCCTATCTCTGTCCAGCCGAGCTTACATCGATATATGTGGAAGAACCATAGACCTTGCCCGTGAGATATGTAAAGGAAGAGCGGCTTTCTTCCTGGAAGGAGGTTATCACTTGGGGTCGTTAGGAGAGGTCATCGCCGGAACGGTCGCATATACCGAGGGTAGAGAGGTAAAAATGGAATGGACCGATGAATATGACAACCGATGCATCGGTAAAGGGGCAGTGGAGCGTACCAGACACCGCCTTAAAGATCACTGGGACCTTCCCTGAAGTCTACTTACTACTGACCCCTGTACCTGGGATGCTTTCTCATCTGGTCCAATCTTCTCTCCTTTTCCTCGAAGATGATCCTTCTCATGTGTTCAAGGCCCTTGTCAAGTGCTCTCATCATGTTCCAATCGTACTCCTTGACATAGAACATTCCATGATCCGATTGAAGTCTCATACGAAGACTGTACTTGGTCTCCGAACCCGCCTCGTTGTGGGTAACCACATGTATGTTCATAACAAGGGGTTTTACCACGGTGTTGAATTTAACCAGGTATTTTTGTATCAACTCGTACATCATGTCAAGGGTGTCCGGCCCTTCATCTAGACCGGTTATCTGCACGTACACCCGTTCTTCCTCCTTAAAACTTGCAAGTGTCTCTATCAGATCTATGGCCGTCAGTATTCCCACTATCTCGTTATGGTCGTCCAGGGCCACCATGGTCGAGATGTCATGTTCGATCATCTTTTTCGCTGCGACGGGCAGTGTTTCATCGATCCCGGTGGTCACCGGTGGTGATGACATGACACTTCTTATCTCCAGGTCGTCCGAGGAGTATTTTTCTCCCACTCTAACACCCTTCTCTTCCCGGGATACCGGTCGCAGCCCCTCGTTGACTATGTCCTTTATCCCTATCATACCCGTTAATCTTTCCTCCCCATCTATAACGGGAAGCACCTGCTCGTCGATGCTACTCATCATCTGCCTTGCCATACCCACGGTATCGTGCTCGCTAATCGTGGACGGGTCAGGTGTCATCACCTCCTCCACGGTAAGGCTTTTTATCTCGTCCATATCCGGGATCTTCCTCACGATGTCCGTACGGCTTATCAAACCCACATATTCGCCCCGTTGCGATAAAACTGGTAATCCCCTGTAACCCGAGGACATGAGCATCTCGCATATCTCGGATACCGTGTTATCAACGTTCACCGAGGGTGGTGTGTGCATCACGTTTTCCAGCTTCGTTGAAAATGGAAGGTGCCGTCTCCTGGTGAACATCTCGTAGGTGATGATCCCCACTACCTCGCCCTTGTGGTTATCTATGAGTATCTCAGATACATCGTTCTTCTTCATCAGTCCTATAGCATCCGAAACGGTCTGGTCCGTTCTTGCCGTTATCAGGTCCCTGGTCATAAGGTCTCTTGCCGTAAAGTCGTCGATTCCCGCCATATTCTTCACCTGCTGGTCTTATATTATCTTGTCCCTTAGACAGGGGTGTTATATAAAAGGATTGTTCCCTAGGAACATTACGCGTGGAAAAAAAGGAAAATGGTTTAATAGCCCCTGTGCAATACCGGTCAAGGTGCTAACATGAAAGAAGATGTAGAATTCATATACGAACAGGTGGACAAACACCATGACTGGTTCTCCAAATCGATACCCATGATCGCTTCCGAGAACATAATCAGCCCCATGGCCCGCGAGTTGTTGATAAGTGATTTTCACGACAGATACGCCGAGGGTGCCCCGGGTGCGAGGTATTATCAGGGTAACATTTACGTGGACAGGGTAGAGATACGAACGGAAGAGCTTGCAAAGAAATTGTTCGATGCCAAGTATGCGGATGTAAGGCCTATCTCCGGTACCGTGGCCAATATGGCTGTACTCATGGCCTTCGGTGGGCCGGACAAGAAGATCACTTCGGTAGATGTGTCCTCCGGTGCCCACATCAGCAGCGCCCACTTCGGCGCTGTAGGCCTCCGGGGTATGAGCCCCATCACGTACCCCTTCGACCTGGACGAGATGAACATAGATGTGGACGGTACCCGGAAAATGATACTTAAGGAAAAACCGGATATCGCACTGTTCGGACAATCGGTTTTCCTTTTCCCGACACCCATAAAAGAGCTGGAAGATGCGTTGCAAGAGGCCGGATCACACGTATGGTATGATGCCGCACACGTACTCGGACTCATCGCCGGAGGCGAATTCCAAGATCCCTTGCGAGAGGGTGTGGAAGTGATCACCGGCAGCACCCACAAAACGTTGCCGGGTCCTCAACATGGCATACTCTTGGCCAATCCACGAGATGAAGAATCCCGTGAGAAGCTTTTCTGGTCTGTGTTCCCGGGAGTACTTTCAAATCACCATCTTCACGCCATGGCCGCCCTGGGCGTCACCCTGGCGGAGCACATGGAATTCGGAAAGGAATACGCAAGGCAGGTGATCAAGAATGCACAGGCACTGGGTCAGGCAATGTATGAACGTGGGTTCGATGTGATGTGTCCGGATAAGGGATTTACGGAATCCCATACCCTCGCTATCGATGTAAGAAAATACGGTGGTGGCGGAACTGCCGTGGAGAACATGGAAAAGGCAAACATGATATCCAACAAGAATCTCATGCCCTGGGATGACGTTGATAGCGCCCTGAACCCCAGCGGTATAAGGCTCGGAAGCCAGGAACTGACCCGGTTGGGCATGAAGGAATCCCACATGGTCGAGGTAGCGGAATTGATAAAACGGGTGGTCGTGGACCGGGAGAGTCCCGAGAAAGTCAAGGATGATGTTGTGGAATTCAGAAAGGATTTCAAGGGCGTCCACTACTGCTACAAGGAAGGTATGCCCGCCCACGAGCGGTTCACCTTTCTATGAGGTAAAAAATCTCAATCCATCAAGAGCTTGTATTCCTCAGGGGATATGAGGGATGCCAGTTCGGACTCGTCTGAAAGTTCGATGAGGGCGATCCAACCGTCACCGTAGGGGTCCTCGTTTATTATCTCAGGTGAGTCATCCAGTTCATGGTTCACTTTCACGATGGTTCCGGAAACCGGTGTGTACAGGTCCGAGACGGTCTTGACGGATTCCACGGCACCTATCATATCGCCTTTCTCCACTTTATCCCCCTCCTCGGGTAGTTCGACATAAACTATCTCACCCAGCTCGCTCTGGGCATAATCCGTTATGCCGTATCTAACGGTCTTTTCGCCATCGGTTTTGACCCATTCGTGGTTTTCAGTATATTTAAGATCTTCAGGGATTTCGGCCATTCTGAACACCAGGGCTGGATTGACCAGGGTATATATAAGCTAATCGGAAGGACGGTTATCGTAAACCACGTCTCCCCCTATCACCGTCATCAACACCTCGATTTCCCCTATATCGTCGGATTCAAGGGGGTTTTCAGAGAGTACGACGAAGTCGGCGGCCATCCCGTTTGATAACTGTCCCAGGTGCTCCTCGTCCATACCCGCATATGCGCTGTTGGTTATGTAACATTGAAGGGCGTTGTAGGTGGATATCCTCTGCTCGAGAAGGGGGTGGTTGACCGCCGAGAAAACACCGAATAGGGGGCCCAGGGGCATGGTATCGGAACCGAAAGCCATCTTGATCAGCGAACGCTGGGCGTTCCAGTAGGGGTTGCACATCTTCAATCTTTCCGGCCCCAACCGCCTTTCGTTCATCCCCCTGGGTTGCGACCACTGGTACGCGAAGTTGGGCTGAACCGAGAGTATGATGTTAAGGTCCCTGATACGTCTTATGTTAACATCGGACAGCACCTCCGCATGCTCGATGCGGTGACGAAGTTCCCTGGTACGGGTCGCAGCGGTCTCGAAGGCGTCAAGGGTTACGGTCAGGGCCCTGTCGCCTATGGCATGAGCCATTACCTGAAATCCCCGCTCCTCCGCCACCTCTATTATTTCCTCAAGCTCGTCCTGGGAAAGGAGCAGCATACCTCTGTTCCCCGGGTCATCCTCGTAATCTTCTTCAAGGGCGGCAGTGTGACCACCCAGTGAACCGTCCACGAATACCTTAACTCCCTTGAGGGAGAGATAGGGGCTCTCCACTATGGGTTCCAGGTCCCCGAGTTCGTTGTAGCGAATATAACATCTTACCCTCAATTTTAGAGCACCTTCCCTGTCCAATTCCCTGTAGGCCTCCCATCCTTCCCTGTCAACTATCTCATGGGCGCACGTTACACCCAGTTGCTGTGCCCTTTCCACCGCCCTTTTTATCCCCTCTTTCCTGTCCTCCCTGTTCACCCCTATTACCTCGTCAAGATGCCAGAGCTGTTCCTCCTTGATTATACCGGTCTCGGGATCTATGTTCTCTCCCTCTCCCAGCAGTTCCAATGCCTTGCTGTTGCATACCGCAAGGTGGGTGCATATGCGTATCAAGGCGATGGGTGTTGTGGTCGAGATGCCGTCCAGGTCATTTTTCGAGGGTCGTTTCACCTTCTTCCATTTCGTTTCGTCAAAATCCGTGCCGATCAACCAGCCCTTATAGGTATCTCCGGACTCCAGCCTTTTGGTAAGGTAATAACTTGCCTCGTCGAAGGAATCGATCTCCGATAGGTTGATGTGGACCATGTTCATCCCCATATTGAGAAGATGGGTATGGCCGTCCACGAATCCCGGGAGAACCGTCATCCCCTGAAGGTTTATGATCTCCTGACTATCCATGATGGAATCGTAATCACCGGTATTGCTTATCTTACCATCTGCAACCACGAAACCGTGAAAAATCCGTTTCCTCCCCATCAGGGGGATAACGTCGCAATTGATAACACCGCTACCGATAATGAAACCCCCATCCGATGTGTTACAGGTAGTCTTGCATCTTCGAAACTATCCCCGGGGTGTCGGACACTATCCTGTCCAGGTCACCGTTCTTCGCTATCTTCAGGGCTAGCAACGCCTTCGGGCCGCCGTTCAAAACAAGTATCTTGGATCCTTTTAGTACTACGACAACATGTGAAAGGTCCTCTTTCAACTCGGAGGTAGCCGTTTCCGCGGCACCGAGAAGGATCGCGGACATTGCAATATAGGTTTCTCTGTGTGAATGTTCGGGTACATTACCAGCTATATGCATACCACTCCTTGAAATAAGCGTAACATCCTCTACATCCGGGTTCTCTTTCAACTTTTCTAATAATCTTTCCAGGGAATTAGACGGTGACATTTTGACCACTACCTTTTTTAATATGAGACACCCATGTTAATCAAACAGGGTGATTATAAATATTTTGCATGAAAGAGCCATTTTTTCAACGAAATTTGGCTTTTTTTCGTTCAAAGGGTGTGAAATGATGAAAAAGGTTATTAAAGGCGTGCACGATATTGCGTGCATATGCCCGTTACAGATTTCGAGTTGAGGTCGATAGACGCCGAAAGGTTCAGCGAGAAGGGAATGGTAAGGAAAAATATAAGGGTGGACCACAATAGTTCCGTTACCCAGATGAAACCCATAGGAAAGGGGACCACCGAAGTGAGCTTCAGGTTCACCGCCAATTATGCTGGCATGGGTCGTATAGAGATAGAGGGCAAGATCAAGTACGAGGGCGGGGGCAAGGACCTCGCCATCAACTGGAGAAAGACGAACAAGATGCCCAACCAGGTGGCCAACGAGATACACTCCACCATCCTATCTAACTGCATCCCCGAATCTGTCATGATCGCAAGGGACCTCCAACTTCCTCCCCCCATACCACTACCCAAGGTTAACATACCCTCGGAAGAAGAGGGCAAGAAACCCGCGGGGGGTATGGAGGTAGCCTGAACCTGGGAGGGAGTATCTTACCGTATAAGGAGGGGATATTGGTTTCATGGAATCACCATGTGAATGCCGCCGCCATAGGTGTGGGTATAGACATGAACAGACGGGAATTGACCTTCAGGGTATACCACCCGTCGGATACCGCAAGAAACCTTGGTGTGTGCGCTAACTTCACCTTTTCTCTCTCCGACTCTCCCGAACTTTTTTACAAGGCCGCACTCACGGGCAATAACGGGCCGGGATCCGAACTGTCTCCGGATGAACTCGTGACGGAGGACGGTTTTTATTATCCCAGAGATGCCAGCCGTATCTTTTTTTGCAGATTGGAAAGTACCGTATCCGGGTTCGCGAACGATAAATACGGCCGTACACCCTACGGGGAACACAAGGCATACATCCTGGGTACGAAGGGCGAGGGTGTCTACATAGGCCGGGAGAATCCCTATCTGGATGCCATGGTACATGCCAGCAGGTACCACATAGTTACGGATGAGGGGTTGAGGGATGAGATTAGGCGGAAGGTGATAGATATATTGAAGGACGAGAAGGGGGGGCTTGCGGACAGGATAATCCTCCATGTGGAAGGTGATGTGACGTGAGATTCGATCTTCATGTGCATTCACGACATTCGAAAGATTCACAATCTCCGGTGAGGGACATATTGAACACCGCCAAAAGCAGAGGACTGAAGGGACTGGCCTTCATGGATCATAACACCCTGGACGCCTATTGGGAGGCGGATGGTACCGATCTCATTATCGTACCGGCGGTGGAGGTAAGCACACCCCAGGGGCATGTAGGGGCCTTGGGGATATGTGAAAGTATGGGTAGACAGCCCGATGTGGGCACGGCGGTCACCCGTATCCTGGACCTGGACGGCCTGCCCGTGGCACTGCACCCCTATCGTTTCTGGTCCGGCATAGGCGAGAGCGAGGTTCGAAACAACCGATGGGGGGCGATCGAGGCTCTGAACGCGAGGACGGGGTACAGGGACAATCTTAGGGCCGGTGAACTGGCGAAAGAATTGGCTCTTCCCGTTATCGGTGGAAGTGACGCCCACAGGGTGGAGCAAGTGGGTGCGGCGTACACCGTGGTAAGGCGTGTGAATTCGTGGGAGGAATTACTGGAGGAGGTAAAAAAGGGAAAAACCACCTTGGGGGGTTCGCATCGCTCGTCCACGGACACCCTTCGATACGTAAAAAAATCCGTGTCCGAATGGGCGGGCAGGGGTTTCAGTCGGATGTGACACTGTAGCGGTAGTATTCCATGGCAAGGAGGAGTGTTGCGCCTATGACTGCAGGTATAACTACCATATGTACAGGCGGATCTCCAGCCAATGCGGTCCCTAAAGGTTCTCTCAATCCCCCGAAGACCAGGCCGAAGATGAAGGCCATGGTGACGGAGGTCGAGCGCTTGAGCAGGTATTCCAGGAGTCTTGCAAGGCCGAAAAGACCTATCAAACCACCGCTTATAAAGATCATTATCGTTCCGATATCAAGGGTGTTCAGTGCATGGAGCATATGATCGTACTCACCCATGAGTACCAGTACGGACGAACCCGATATACCCGGAAGTATCATGGATGCGATGGCGAAGGCGCCTGCCGCAAAGATTGTTACCGGGGTGTGTGCACCGCTCATCAATTGCCCTCCCGTGAGAAGGAAGGTCACGGCGAACCCCAGGATGCCCATAGCGATCTCCCACGGTCCCGGTGAATCCATGTACCTATAGACGAGCACCAGGGACGCCAGTATCAAACCAACGAAGAACGAATAACTGGCATTCGAATGACTCGCAAGCAAATGCTCCATTATCCGTGCAAGGAGGATGGTGGCAATGATAACGCCCATGGCCAGGGGCGCCAGGAATCTGAAGTCTATGCTGCGCCAATCCTGGCGTATGTCCTCACCCTTTAACAGCTTCAATGGCAGCTTCAAGGGGAGGGTATTGATCGAGAAGATGAGACGTTTGTATATGCCCAGGATCAAGGCTATGGTTCCACCCGATATTCCGGGTACCACATTCGCCAGCCCTATGGCGATACCCTGAAGGGTCCTCTTGAGCCAACTTATCTCGTCCATGGTGTCATCCCTCCAACCGGAATTAACCATAAATTGTTTTCCTATGCTAACCCACGAAAGCGATCAATAAAGGCAGTACGATGAACAGCCCTACCCACGTGAACACATTGGAAAATATCCCCACCATAAATACCTTGATCACGTTATTTGACAGGAATTCGTTGGCCGAGCCGCATGACGTGACCTCTTTTATATCGGACACCTTCGGGTTTCTGATCTTCAGCTCCACGTATCCCGCTATCCAGCCGGGACCTATCAATGTCAGGGACATGAAGGGTGCCAGGAAGAAGGAAACCACTATCGATAGTGGGTGGCCCCGGGCCAATGTTGCTCCAAGGGCCGCCATCCCCCCTACCGCAAGGAACCAGTACAGCCATGCTCGCCATATGTTTAGTACATCCGAGAAGAAGAAAAGGTACACCGCCAAAGAAATGAAGAAGACCGGCGATACGAACCGTAAGGCTCTGGTGTACACACGTTTCGTCACCTCCTCAAGATGTTGGTACCCGCTTATTTCCCCGTTTATCCTCTCTTCCCTCTTTATCTCTCTTATGGTACGGGCAACATCATTCACCTTGCTATCCGGGATGATCGCCAGTATCTTGCCATCCTCGGAATACTCCAATATCTTTTTGGATATGTACTCTGTACGTTCACCCTTTGCCTTTTCCGCGGAAACGGGGGCGAATCTTGATATTCCGGTGAGCACGCCGTCCACCATATCATCGTGAACGTCCATGTCCACGACGGTCTTTGATTTTTTATGTTCGGAGAAGGAAAGCATGGACGATTTGAAGTACCATACCATGCGGAGCTTTTCCGAGGGTGACATACCCCTCATGGCCCGGGCGAGGACCAGGGTCACATCCATATCTATGAATTCTGTGTTTACCTCCAGGTCCCTGGTGAACGGTACCAGCCGGGCGATATGGGTCTCGGGCTCCATATCCTTGAATATTCGCAGATTTTCACGCACCGCGTCGATAAAGGATTGATATATGATGGTTCCTGCCATCCCCTCCCTGTAATTGGGCAGTAAAGGTTTATTACTCCATCGGTAACTATCTTCCAATGTTTCGAAACGTTTTTCACACAAGGCGAGACCGATGGTGTCCGGCTCGTGATCCTCCATCAAACGAGCCAGCTCTTCAGTGAAATCTTCGCCTTCCATGAAATCGATACCAACAAGAACGATATCTTTGCTCAACTTTTTTACAGTGGGCTTCCGCATTCGGGTACATCCAATGGGCGAGAGTTAAAAACCTTTTTCATACCCGTACATCATCAGGATTCAGTAACCCATGGAATATCCCCTCTTGTTTTTGAGGATGATGGACATGGCCGCGAATGCGAGTAAAAGCGGGATGAGCATCGCAAAGCAGTTATCGTAAGAATAGGCCCTGTAGGTCATCAAGATACCCACGAGGAATGAGTTGAGCACTGCAAAAATGGACCCCGTGAGGGAGATGGCGAAGGAGTATGTGTTGATGGAGCTCAAGGCACCGGCGAATATGATGGCCAGGTATATCAAACCTGCAAAGGATATCCCGATGATCAAGGATGAATATTCCCCGGAGGTATTGCCCGCCGCCACCAGCATGTAAAGAAGGGGTATCAGAAAGAAGGGTACCGATGCCAGAAGCAGTCCCCCGCTGATCCTCAGGAGTCTCTTATCTCCCAGGTCTCTTTTTGGATTCGGATAGAGTCCGCTGTAAAGTTCCCACGAATAATCCGCCTCCCTTATACCCCCAAGGTCCGTTCTGTCCCGGTAGTATGTCCTGCAGTAGGGGCAGGTGACACTTACCATGGGTTCGCTGAGCACTTCCGCATGGAATCTTGCACCACAGCGCGGACATTTCGTGAAGAGATACTTCATGGTGTAACACAATTTATAGGGGGGATATAGTGTTTATGCAAGGTTCTTCCGTGCATGGCCACGTTTGAAGGCTCTTAGAGACGGGCATCTCTTGTCCTATTATGTTGCATGAGGTTAACACCATCTTTTGCAACCATGAAAATATGACTACTGAACAAGCACACCCGTAACCAGATGTGACTATATAGTGCTATCTATTACATACATACATACATGCATACATGTATAGATATACTATGCGGAAAGATTTATATAGTTTATTATCTTGAGCTCACTCAACAAGATACTAATGGTGAACGCAGATGAAAAAGATCTACTTAAGGAGGACCGGCTTTCTAGCGGTATTTATGGTCGTGCTTATACTTACCAGCATATTCGTACCGACATTGGGTGCCGCAGCAAGCCGTGGAAGGCAGAGCGATGATGTGGTGGATGAAGATGGTAATGTTCATGTGATATATTCCAGGGATGGAGATATCTATTACAAGAACAACATAGGGTGTCCTGACTGGCCACCGTGGGCACGGTGGAATGAGCCTGTACGGATCACAAACACCCGGAGGCCGGCCTTCCACCCACGGATAG
>JAFDTY010000052.1 GCA_019594055.1 Candidatus Haladaptatiplasma halalkaliphilum
CAGGGCAGTGGTCTGATAGGTGGCCTCGTGGGATATAATAGAGGTGATATAGTAGGATCTAGCTCAGGCGGCCATGTGGATGGTTTCATTGTCATAGGAAATGCAGGTGGCCTGGTAGGATACAATCACGGGGGTACGATAACCGACTCCCGCGCCACAGGTGCCGTGAACGGAGGATACAACATCGGTGGTCTGATCGGATATAATCTGGAAGGCAACGTCGTACGGTCATATGCAACGGGAAACGTATCCGGAAGGGAACGGGTCGGAGGCTTCGTTGGGTATAACAACGGCTTTGTGTCGCACTCCTATTCAACCGGTGCAGTGACCGGAGACACGTACATCGGTGGTTTTGTTGGTGAGAACTACGAAACAAATGGCGTGGTATCCAACTCCTATACCACCGGGAATGTGTTCGGTAACGAAAGTGTGGGCGGATTCACAGGATACGACATATATGGTACGGTATCAAACTCGTATTCCACCGGTACCGTTAGTGCTAATAATAATGTTGGCGGTTTCGTGGGATTAAACTATATGAGCACCTTATCGAACTCGTACGCGAAAGGAGATGTAATCCGTTTGTCCGGTTCGACATCATCCAATATAGGAGGTTTTGTAGGCTGGAACGATAAGGGTAGGATGATCAACTGTTACTCCACAGGCAGTGTGCACTACGAAGATGCCAACGACCCCACGGACAAGGGTTTCGCAGGCATCGTTTACACCGGCGGAAATTACGAGATGACCGGTAACTTCTGGGACATGGAGACCAGCGGACAAACATCCTCCGCCGGTAACGCCACGGGGGAAAATACCGAGGAGATGAAAACTCGAAGTACATTTACCAACGTAGGGTGGGATTTTGTGGACGTTTGGTGGATGGTAGAGCAAAAAACATATCCGCTGCTGAGCTGGTCCCGGGTGTATAACGTTCATACCGATAAATCCTTCGAGACGATACAGAGTGCGATAAACGCCTTGGATACCCTCGACGGACACACCATCTGTGTGGCACCGGGGATATTCAGGGAGAATATAATGGTGCACAAATCCCTTGAGATCATAGGTTCCGGTATGGAGCAAACTTACGTCGATGCATCGGGTGGCGATATAGGTATCTTGATAATGGCCAACCACACCCGCTTAAGAGATCTCACCGTTATGAACGCAACCAACGATAATCCGGGTGCAGGTGTCATCATCGCTGATATCATAGGGGAAATAGGTGAAGACGGTCCTCCTGATTCCCATCCCATGGCGGCATGTATCGTGGATTATGTGGCTTCCAAGAACAACACTTACGGCATAATCCTGCTCAACGTCCACGACAGTACCCTTGAGAACGGTTACTTCGACTACAACCTGGAGAACGGTATCTTTATCCTGGGCTCGGACAACAACGATATAACCGGTAACAGCGCATCCCACAACGGTGATGCGGGCCTCGTTGTACTGGGGAGTGATAACAACCGCATACACGGGAACGAAATGAGCCAAAACCTGAATATCAGTGGTATCATACTCTCGGAATCCCACGGAAACGATGTGTACGATAACACCCTGAACACCAACGGTCTCTGGGGTATAGGCGTGGTGGATTCTCAATACAACAGGATCTACGATAATACGGTTTCTAACCACACCAATATGGTTGGCGAATTCCCCGGTAGCGGCATCCTGCTGAGCTATTCCAACCACACCGAGATCAGAGAAAACACCGTCATGTCAAATATGATCGGTATATTCCTGTTTGAGGCAAGCCACTTCAACGATATACTGGATAATACCGTAACTTCCAATACAGTCTCTGGGATAGAGATCGTGGATTCGACGGAAAATACCATAACCGGCAATATTATCAGTGATAACGGAGGTGGTATCCTACTGGAAAATTCCCACGACAACCGTATCTACCACAACATATTCATGAACAACGACGACCATGCATGGGATGACGGTATCAACCTATGGGATGACGGCTATCCCTCCGGCGGAAATTACTGGGACGACCACACCGAGCCGGACGAAATGAGCGGGCCCGGCCAGAGCATACCCGGGTCCGATGGTATAGTGGATGTGAGAAGGGGTATAGATGGGAACGGTAACGCTGACAACTACCCGTGGACCAACCCCAATTTCGAACTCATGATCATTATTTCAGCGCCTATTCCCGCGGATAACGCTGAGAATATAGCCCTGGATGCCACGCTATCCGTGCTCGTAGAAACCGACAATCACCCCACGGTGGTAGAGTTCTATCTGGACGGACTGATGATACACTCGGAAACGGTCAATACCGACGGAAGGGTCACCGCAACACCGGACCTGGAATTCGATGCCCGATACATATGGTATGTAACCGCATCCAACGACGGCGGAGCTAATCAGGTCATTACACCGGACTACACCTTTACCACGGAATCGCAGACTGCCCACGCCTTCAGTGTTTCCGTCGATGATATAACGGCAGGGGAACCACCGGTGATAGTGATATTCGACGGTGAAGATGTATACGGTAACCCTCTGGAAGGTGAGTTCACGGTGGTCATGGTGATAAACGATGATGAGGAAACCGTTGATCTGTTATTCCATACGGGTGAAGCGGAGTACACATGGCCCGACGATTTGACCGCTACCGGTGATTATACCGCCATGGTAAGAATAGACGACATAACTTTATCTGAAGGTTTCTCTGTTGGCCCTGCAACCGTTTTCGAAGTGGTTCTTGAACCTTCCGAGGACCAGAATATCACCAGCGGTCAAACCGTACAATTCAGCGCCGCTGCCTACGACATATACGGTAACCTTATCACCGATGCGGAATCCGACTTCACATGGGCGAACACCGCAGCCGTGAATAGTGGTTTGTTCGACGAAACCGTCGGGGGTACCTACAACGTCACCGCCTCTTACGGAGGAGTGACTTCCAACGTTGTAACCGTGACCGTGGAGGAAGAGATGCCCGTAACTTATGTCCTGACCCTAACCATAGATGGCGAGGGTACCGTGGCTAGGGAACCTCAACAGGATGAGTACGAGGAAGGTACAACGGTAACATTGACGGCCACTGCCGCAGATGGCTGGGAGTTCGTTCGATGGACCGGGGACGCCACGGGAACAGGTAGGAATACAACGGTGACCATGGACGGGAACAAGACAGTAACGGCTGTTTTCCGGGAGATAGACGAAGAGATCGTTACCTATGTACTGACCGTAAATATAGTGGGTCAGGGTACCGTAACCATAAATCCCCAGTTGGAGGAATACGAAGAGGGAACAACGGTAACATTGACGGCCACTGCCGCAGCTGGCTGGGAGTTCGTAGAATGGACCGGGGACGGCACAGGAACAAGTACGGTGATCACCTTTAACATGGACGAGAACAAGAGTGTTACAGCTGTTTTCCGGGAGATAGAAGAGGACGAACCCGGCGAGTTCATGTTCGACTATCTATGGTTGATCCTGTTGATCATAATAGTGGTGATCATTCTGATGCTGATACTCTTGAAGAAAAAAGGTGGCTCACAGGTACCTAAAGACGAACTGGCGGAAGACGAACTGGCGGAAGACGAACTAGCGGAAGACGAACTAGCGGAAGACGAACTGGCGGAAGACGAATTAGCGGAAGACGAATTAGCGGAAGACGAATTAGCGGAAGACAAACTAGCGGAAGACGAATTAGCGGAAGACGAATTAGTGGAAGACGAATTAGCGGAAGACGACCATTAAACCACAGAGGTGGCCATGTACTCGAAGACCAGGTCGTAAGGTCTATGGGTGGTTTCGATCTCTTCCATGGTCACCCCGAGGGCAAGTAACTTGTCCACAGATGGTTCAAGGATCGTATCGTCCCTCTCCCAGCCCATGAAACGCAAGAAAGACACCGGGTCATCGACCATCACCACAACATTTACTGCGTTATCCTGCAAGCCCATCTTGCCGATGGCGTTCTTTATCTGACGCTCCCCAGCGGCCCATAGGAGGGTTTCCATCTCAAGGGTATCTCCCCTGTTGTTCCCGTTTTCCATAGAATACCGCGCCTTTTCATGTGCCCACAGAAGATGCTCCCTCCCAACAACAACCTCGTGGTTGAACAGCTGGACGAAGTCGCCGCTGTTCCGCCTGTACTCCTCGACCCGTTTGAATATGTCACCTGATGAACTTTCACCGGCGGACAGCCTCGCACCGATCACTTCCACGGTCCGTCCCCCGTGGAGAATTCTATCACCAGATGGTCGACCTTTTCTACGCCCTTGAGGGAACCCACCATGGCAAGTAACACATTCCTTATCATATCCTCCGGAAATTGAGAGAGTTCCACAGGCTGACCGTTGACCCTGAGTTTCACAGCGTTAGCGGAGGTGCAATCGGCCGGATCGCCCACCGCCGCAAGTTCAATGCAGGAAGGATACCCGCACTTTCCACAATCCAGGAGTGGTAGACGGTTCAACACCCTGACCGTCTCCATCTCATCCTCTATCTCACTCACCACTTCTTCCAAATTCCAATCGTCCCTGCCAGCCACATCGACACCCCTTACCGCCTCTCCCTTGTAACCCTCCAGGAGCACCATGTCAAAGTTACCCATATGGGACACCAGCTCAAGTAAAACTTCAAGTTCCAGCTCCTTCCCGAGTACAAGGGAAGTTTCCAGGGGTGATGTCAGCACAACCAACCCGGCACCCGCCTCCCAGTGACGGTGGGTATCCGTTCCGACCCTATGAACGGTATAACTGCCTCGGGTATGCTTGACCGCTGCAACCCGGTAACCTTTTTCCGTCAGTCGGGTGATCACCCTTGACATGAGAGTGGTCTTACCGCAGTCCTTAACACCATGGAATCCAAAGATGGCTACTTTCTTCATTTTGCGTTCAACCTCATCCTGTAACTCAATACGGGGTCTCTGGATGCCTGGGCGTCGTCAACGCGTTTTACCGCGGTGTTGTGAGGTGCTGTTCTTACCGTCTCAGGGTCCTCATCGAGGATGGAAAGAAGGGCATCAACGAAGCCGTCCAGGGTTTCCTTCCTTTCGGTTTCGGTGGGTTCGATCATGAGCGCTTCTTCAACGATAAGGGGGAAGTAAATGGTGGGTGCGTGATACCCGTAGTCAAGAAGACGTTTGGCGATATCCAGGGTACGTAAACCTTTCTTCTTCAAACCGCTGCCGGAAAGTACGAACTCGTGCTTTCGCAACTGACCGTAGGGTAATTCCAGCACATTTTCCAGTCTTTTCCTCATATAATTGCTGTTGAGCACCGCCCTTTCACTCACTGCGGTGAGCCCGTCGGAGCCCTCCCTGAGTATGTAGGCGTAGGCTCTCAACAGCACAAGCCAGTTACCGTAAAAACCCTTTATCCTGCCGATGGTGTTTTCCAGGGAGTAATCCAGGTAGTACCTCCCCTTTGCCCTTCCCACCACCGGTACCGGCAGGTACGAGCTCAGCTCCTTGCTCACCCCCACGGGCCCGGATCCGGGACCTCCGCCTCCGTGGGGTGTGGAAAGGGTCTTGTGAAGGTTGAAATGCATTATATCGTAATCCATCCTCCCGGGGCTGGTCTTGCCCATGATGGCGTTCAGGTTGGCACCGTCGTAATACAGTAAACCCCCGGCGTCGTGTATGATCTCCGCCACCTGGAGGGCGTTCTCCTCGAATATGCCCAGGGTATTGGGATTGGTGAGCATGAAGGCAGCGGTGTTCTCACCTGCGGCCTCCTCCAGGGCCTTCATATCAACACAGCCGTCCCTGGAAGGTATCTCGATGGTCTTGTAGCCCAGCATACCCGCACTGGCCGGGTTGGTGCCGTGGGCGGTGTCGGGTAAAATTATCTCGTTACGCTCCTCACCCTTCTTTCTAAAAAATTCGTTCACTATCAACAATCCTGTCATCTCACCATGAGCGCCCGCTGCGGGTTGAAGACTAACAGAGTCCATACCGCTTATCTCCGCAAGCATCTGCTGGAGTTCGTACATGATCATGAGAGTTCCCTGAACGGTATCCTCCGGCTGGTAAGGGTGTATGTCAACGGCCTCCGTCTCCCTGCAGAGTAACTCGGCGTACTTGGGGTTGAACTTCATGGTGCAAGAGCCCAGGGGATAAAAGCCCGAATCCACACCGTAGTTCATCTGTGACAGTCGTGTGAAGTGTCTGATCACCTCGTATTCGGGCATATCGGGGATCCGGGGGGCCTCCCTGCGAGCTATGTTGTCCGGTAAGGGGTTGTCCGTTACCTCCCTTTCGACGCTGTGCTCCTGGAATATATCATGGACCGGGTAGCGGGCCTGACGGTATATTTGGCTCACGGGCTCACCCCCCGGAGTACCTCCACCAGAAGTTTCATGTCCTCTTCCGTGTTGGTGTCGCACACCGCGGTCAGCATGGTCCGGTCCAACCCAGGGAAGTACCTGTCCAGATATATCCCGGGCACCAGGTTCCTGGTAGCTGCCCGGGCGGTTAGATCCGCCGGTTCCACCGGTATATCAACGGCGAACTCGTTGAAGAATTCACCTGTAAAGCGGGGGGCGGTATACCCGTCCAGCCCGTCTATCATCTTTGCCAGTTCATGGCCCTTTTTGTAGCATATCCTGGCGGTTTCTTCCAATCCCCTGCCACCCTTGAGCAGCATATAAACGGCGGATGCCAGGGCCGACAGGGCCTCGTTGGTGCATATGTTCGAAGTGGCCCTTTCTCGACGTATGTGCTGTTCCCTGGTCTGGAGGGTCATGCAGTAGGCGGTATCGCCGTCCTTGTCAACCGTCTCACCTATCATGCGGCCTGGCATCTTGCGTATGTGCTTTTTACCACATGCAAAGATGCCAACGGTGGGCCCTCCGAAGGAAGGCGGTATCCCCAATGGTTGACTGTCTCCCACCACTATATCGGCACCCCATTCCGACGGGGGTTTGAGCAATGCCAAGGAGAAGGGGTTGACCCCGGCTATCATCACGGCCCCGGTTTCCTCACGGAGGTCCCTGAATAACTTTATGTCCTCCTCCAGAACACCGAAGGCGTTGGGTGATTCGATGTAGAAACCGAGGGTATCGTCTCCCATCTTCCCCTTGAGTTCTTCCGGATCTATGGTACCCCTTTCACTATCGAAGGGAACCAGTTCTATCTCTATGTCCGAGCCTATCATGTATTTTCTGACCACCGGTAACCTGTCCCAGTGGATGTTCTCGGGCAACAAAAATTTCTTGGCCTTTCTCTTGCCGATACGTCTCGCCATCCTCACCGCTTCACCCAGGGCGGTGTGGTGATCGTACATGCTGGTATTGGCCGCATCCATACCCGTCAGCTCACATATCAAGCTCTGGTACTCGAACAGTGCCCGAAGCATCCCCTGGCTTATCTCCGCCTGGTAGGGTGTGTAGGAGGTGTAAAACTCCGAACGGCCGAGTATCTCGTACACACTGGCGGGAACGTACTGCCTGTAGATACCTCCGCCCAGGAAACTCACCATCCGGTCCAGGCTCTTGTTTTTGCGTAGGCGGTCCTTCACCATGCCCATCACTTCCAACTCGGACATACCTGCCGGTAGGTCCATATCGTGCCTTACGGCCTCGGGTATATCCGTGAATAATTCGTCCACACTGTCGATTCCCAGGTATTCTAGCATCTCTTTTTCGTCCTTCATGGGGGCACCGGAGGGAGCAAAGATAAGACGGTAAAAAGGTTTTTGCGTCGAAAAGAATAATCTTTTAACCAACGAGATGATACCTCCGTGATGAGAAGCGAGCTCGAGGAAACGGTACTGTCGAAGGTAAAACCCTTGGCCCGGGATAGGGAGAAGGTGATGAAGGTAGCGGACGCACTGCTGGAGGTACTTCGTTCCTGGGCCAACGGTCGCTTCCGCCCGTTGCTGGTGGGCTCGGTGGCCAAAGGTACCTTTCTTAAGGACCCCGACATCGATGTTTTTCTGTTATATCCGGAGAAGGTTGCCAAGGAGAACATGGCCAGGGAGGCCCTGACCCTTGGCAGGGAGATACTGGATGATCCGGTGGAGAAATATGCGGAGCACCCCTATGTGCACGGAACCTATGGAGGTTACAACACCGACATAGTACCCTGTTACGAGATAGAAGATATGGACAGTATGCGCTCGTCCGTGGACAGAACACCCCTGCACACCCTGTACATAAAAAACAATCTGCCTTCGGCCAGGAGGGATGACGTACTGCTGTTGAAGGCGTTCCTCAGGGGCATCGGGGCCTACGGCGCCCATGCACGGGTAAAGGGTTTTTCCGGGTACCTGTGTGAACTGATGGTGCTGCATTACGGTACCTTCGAGGACGTTCTCAGGGCGGCCTCGGGATGGAGGTTGAAGGAGACGGTGGAGGTGGTTGAGGCAAAAAAGGAGTTCCATGAAACTTTCGTTTTCGTGGATCCCGTTGACCCGGGCAGGAACGTGGCGTCGGCGGTGGAAAAGGAGACCTTCGCCCTATTCGTATTCGCCTCCAAAACTTACCTGGAATCACCCGATATATCTTACTTCTTCCCTCGGAAACCGAGAACACGTAGTGCGGATGAATTGAAAGGTATACTCAAGGAAAGGGGAACCCACCTCGTAACGCTCTCGTTACCACGTCCGGAACTCATCGATGACAATCTCTACCCGCAGGTTGAGAAGGCCTGTAAAAAGCTGCACGAGCATATGGAGAAGAACGATTTTACCGTGCTCCACTCGGATTATCACATCGACCACGAGATAGTACTGCTCTTCGAACTCGAACACGGTGAACTGTCCGGGATCGAGAGGCACGGGGGACCTCCCGTATTTCATCCCAACACGGTGAACTTCCTGAAAAAATACGGTGATAAGGTATACATCAAGGGACACCGACTGATGACGGACAAAGAGCGGAAGTACCGGAGGGTCTCCGACCTGATAGGATATCTGGTAAGGGAATTGGACCTGGGGAGCGATATAACGGTGATGATGGAAAAGGAACTGAGGATAGTCGAGGGAGAGGATACCGTGAAGTTCGCTCCCGGGGCCGTCGATTCGTTCATGGACAGGACATTCCCCTGGGAACGTTAAAGTAAAATGGTTACGGTGATGATGTCAGTAAGATGATCTTACCGCATGCAGGCTTCACGCAGCAGTTTGAGGTTGTTTCCCGGGTCACCCTTGAATATGGCGGATCCCGCCACCAGTATGTCCGCCCCGGCTTCAACGACCATGGGCGCGGTTTCAGGTGATATCCCACCGTCCACGGATATCTCCGTGGCATATCCGTGTTCATCTATGTATCCACGGATCTCCCTTATCTTGGGTACCACCTCGTGCATGAATCCCTGGCCTCCGAATCCGGGAACCACCGTCATCACCAGGACCAGGTCCAAATCTTCCATTATACCCGCCATGGGTTTCCAGGGTGTGGCAGGGTTGATACTTGCACCTGTCTTTGCCCCGGCATCCCGGATCATTTCAAGCGTTCGTTTAATGTCCTCGATACCGTCGTGGGACTCCGTATGCACGGTTATATGATCGCTCCCGCCATCAACGAAATCCCGTATGTACTTTCGGGGAGATTCTATCATCAGATGCGTATCGAATACCTGGTCGGTGCAGGGTCGTATATTGCCTATGACACAGGGCCCGAAGGTTATGTTGGGAACGAAGTGACCGTCCATGACATCCAGATGCAGCATCTCCGCACCCTTGACCCGATCTATGGATTCCCTCAGACAGGAAAAATCAGCCGAGAGAAGAGACGGGGATAACTTTACCTTCTTCGTAGGTCACACCATCCCGAAACGCTTCTTGAAAAGGAATGTGAAGTTCTTCCGACCGTCACCCCAGGATTGTATCTTCGCCTCCCCCTTCCTGTGTTGGTAATCTATTGGTATCTCCTTCCACACGAGACCTTTTTTGATGGCCTCTATCTTGATCTCTTCGGACAAGGGCATGCCGTCGCTGGTCAGGCGTAGGTGTCTGAGTGCTGCTTTTCTGAATACCCACATGCCCGATTGGGAATCTTTCAGACGTATATTGAAGAGTATATTGGCCGTGGTCTTCAGCACCCAGTTACCGAATTTGTGCTTACGTCCCATGACCTCATCCGAGATATTCGACAGCCTGTCCGTGGTGATGAACTCGAAACCGTCCCTCTCGATCATGGTGGCCATCTCGGGTATCTTCTTGGCGGGGTAGGTGCAATCGGCATCCAGGGTCGCTATTATATCTCCCTCGGCTGCCTCGAAACCCGTTTTGTAGGCACGGCCGTATCCCCTGCGGGGCTCGTCTATCACCTTCGCTCCCTTGGAAAGGGCGATCTCCCTGGTCCTGTCTGTTGACTTGGTGTCCACTATGATAATTTCGTAGTCCCTACCTCTGAGGGCTTTTTTTACCTCGTCCAGGACCTCACCTATGGACTCTTCCTCGTTCATGGTTGGAATGACCACTGAGATCTTCATGATGGTGCAAACAGGTATATGTTCCATATAACTATTTCTGATATTCAAAGAGGCTTGTCGGATTCACCGGGTCTTGTCCCGAAGAATTTGCATGCCATGTATCCCGCCAGTGCGGGTACCATCCTTATGGCGTACCAGGTGTTCAAGTTCACCTTGATCATCTTGTCAGGCGAGTAGTTCTTCCATAATTTACCGTGTTTCATGGTCAGTTGTTTCCTGCCGAAACCGTTCCAGAAGGCCTGCTTGAAGAACCCGTAGAAACTGCCCCGTGTACGGTGGTAGACGATGGCATTTTCGTTGTAGCCGATGGTTGCCCCGGACTCCACCGCACGGAAATTGAGGTCGATGTCCTCCGCCGTCTGGAACCACGGGTCGAAACCGCCTATCCGCTTGAATATTTCTTTGCCATAAAGGAGGTTACAGGAGGGATAAGTAACATCGTAACCTTTGTGGTACAGTTCCACCCGTTCCAGGTCCTCGAAGGCGTGGTATCCGATCTGGACGGTTTTTCCTGCCACTATATCGTATCTCTGGGCGCTGTTACGCATCTCCGTGGCCCAAAAAGGGTTGACTATCTCGTCACCGTCGATGAATGCAAGTAACTCGCCCTTGGCCTTTTTACCTCCGTAGTTCCTGCCTCTGCCCCTGGTTCCCCCCTTGACGTGGAGTTTGATGAAATCGTATACCTTCGAGTATTCGGTCACGATCTCCCTTGTCCTGTCCTCACTGTTGGCGTCCACTATGATTATCTCCAGGGGTTGTTCCTGTACCACGAGGCTGTCCAGCAGGTCGGGCATGTCCTTTTCTTCGTTCCTTACGGTTATTATGACGGATATGAGCATGATCGGATGTCCCTACATCCTTGGTACGATATTATTTTTGCGTAAGAGGTCCTTCCCGGACCTTTTTCAAAGTGCGTACAATAGATATCTTTCCGTTTGGTGTGGGCAAGGAAACTGTTTTGTGGAAGATTTTCCCGATGGATGGAGCCGTGATCCGTGTAGTATGAGGGGGCCTTCCAGAGACACAAACTGGGTGCGCTGTTTCGATGAGCGTTCGTTCGGTGTATTTCTCATGGTAATAACTCCCTCCACGGGCTGCTCAGGCCTTTATGTCATCTGGAAAGTAATGTGTAGGGGTATGTGGCATATAACGTATTATCATACCGGGGGAAATTTCAACTATTTCCTACCCAACGATGAAACGTACAAGTCCAGGGCCCGGGGGCTTGTCCTCCATTCCCGTCCCTCTCTAAGTGCCGGCAGTTCGCCCTGACTGCATCTCAGTGACAGATATTTCTCGTTGTACGGGGATATCTCCGAGGCCTCCTTCAATGAGATCAGAACGTCCGCGGAAGTCCCTACCTGGTCCAGCAGGTCCAACAAACCCGAGGCCATCCTTACCTTCAGTAGATCTTCCAGAGCGGATGGGTTATCACGGTCATACTCGTTCAAGGAGCGTATGTATTCATCCCTCTGTTTTGGTAATATGTGTACCGGCGGCCAATTCCTGTTCAAAAAGTGCAGGTTCAACAACAATCTACCTATGCGGCCGTTCCCGTCGCTGAAGGGATGTATCCTTTCGAATTCGTGATGCATCCAGGCACCAAGGGTAAAGGTATCTTCACCCTCAATATCTCTCCTCCTGTACTCTTCCTCCCACCTGATCATCTCGTCTCTGACCTTTTCCATACGGGGTGGGGATATTTTAACACCCGTAATCCTGACGTTGATGCGTCTCCAGTTCCCGGCGTCTTTCAACACGCCGAGGAATACCTGTTCATGCAATTTCAAAACCAACTCCAGGTCCATCTCTTTGTGATCCGTCAAAGAACGAAAAGCTTCTTCGTGCTGGATGGTCACACGAACATCATCCACCGGTTTGCCCGCCGGGGTGATACCCTGAAAGAGAATTTTCTCGGCATCCTTCCAACCGATGGTGCTTCCCTCGATGGCATTTGTCCCCCAGGTGTTCAGGGCCGAAGTACGCTTCCAGACGGGATCCGGCAGGTCCGTGAGTGACACTCTTTCCAGCAGTTCGGATCTCAATTCTCGTAATATGGTTTGCAACATGTTATAGATACTAATCATATATCCTATTTAAACATATCTGATTAAACATTTGGGGTGTACGGTAGTACAAGTAATGGTAGTGATGAACTGTCATCCTGTGATGATGGAGGTGTTGTAGAGGATCGACCATCATGGGAACGAAATCCATTAAAAGGATAACTGTTATACCATTGGCGGACATGAACCAAGAACAGTTGAAAGACCTGATACAAAAGGGAGAATCGGAAGTAATCGAGTTCAAGGGATCATTAAAACTCCATAACAGCATAGGCGAAGCCATCTCGGCCTTTTCCAACTCCAAAGGAGGCATCATACTGATTGGGATCGAAGACTCCGGAAAGATATCGGGAGTGGATCTCGGAAATAATACTCTCGAAAAATTAGCTAACCGTATAAAGCTGGACACTGATCCATCCATCTATCCAAAGATAAGCTCATATAAACTAGATGGTAAAGATATAATCGTGATCGAAATAGAGGAGTGCCATGAAAAACCGGTGTTCTACAAAGACAAAGCTTACAAGAGAGTGGGAAAGAGCACACACAGGCTGAAGGCTTCGGAGATGAGAAAACTGGCAAAGAATTCGGGTAGCAAGATCTACTGGGACGAGCAGATATGCGAGAGGGCTACTCTGGATGATATCGACGAAGATAAGGTAAGAGAATTTCTCAAGACTGCGAAACTGAAAAGATCTCTGGATATCGATCCAGAAACACCGATCAAAGAATCCTTATCACGATTGGATGTTCTCAAAGAAGAAAAACCCACAAATGCTTGTGTACTGCTATTCGGTAAAAATCCTCAGAGATTATTTCTACAGGCTGAAACAAGGTGTGCAAGGTTTAAGGGTACAAAACCGATCACGTTCATAGACATGAAAGTTTTCGATGGTGACCTTATCGAACAAAGAGAAGATTCTATAGAGTTCGTGAAAGAGCATATCCGGATGGAAGCTGAGATCAAAGGAACTGAGAGAATAGAAAAATGGGAATACCCCATTGAAGCGATAAGAGAGGCTATAACCAATGCTATCTGTCACAGAGATTACAAGATAGCCAGTAATGTCCAGATAAGGATCTTCGATGATAGGTTAGAGATTTGGGGATGCGGTCCTCTACCAGAACCACTGACAGTGGAAGATCTAAAGAAGGAGCACCGCTCGATTTTGAGAAATCCGTTGATTGGGAGATGTTTATTTTTAGCAAAATTCATAGAAAAATGGGGGACAGGAACCAATAGAATTATAGAAAAATGTTTAGAGCATGGTTTACCAGAACCTTTATTTGAAGAAACTAGCGGTAGCTTGGTCGTGACTTTTAGAAAGTATAAGGTTGATGAAGAAATACTCGATGAACTGAATCACAGACAGAAAAAAGCTGTAAACTACCTGAAAGAACATAAATCAATAAAAAGTGGAGACCTTCAGAAATTATTCCCCGAGGTCAGCCAGGAAACTATAAGAAAAGATCTTAAAGATTTGACTAATAGAGGAATCACAAAGAAAACAGGCTCTAAAAGAGGAACAGAATACATTTTAGCCTAATATCCCAACTTTATCCCTACTTTATCCCAACTTTCGTTCGAAAAAGTATAAAGGGAAAGAATCTAAACCGTTCAATCCTCTTCTAGCGAAGATGTTTTTTCTAGGAGGGTATATGAACAAAATCACGTATGATTTTATGATTGGGGAGAATTTTAGCAAAATTCTCACGCATTGAAGGGTGGGAACGTGGGACTATAGACCTGATCGAAGATACGATAGAACACGGTCTTCCGGAACCAGAGTTTGAAGATACTGGTACGGCTATTGTAGTGACTTTCAGA
>JAFDTY010000029.1 GCA_019594055.1 Candidatus Haladaptatiplasma halalkaliphilum
GATAGGGAGGTGACTCTTGCCCGTACATCTGGTGAGTGGGCGGAGGCAGGTACGCGGGGAATACCCTTTTTAACTCGCTCTTGAGGGCATCGTACTTCAGATACCATATGACCAGTAGGACTATACCGAGAACACCGCCCAGAACAAGACCCGCTAAAATCAGGATCAGACCGATGGTGGATATTCCGTGGTCTACTTCGATGCGGGTACCGTTCTGGTATTGTGATATCCTTGCATCTATGGAATTTAGGAACGATTTGGCGGAGATTATACCCTGTTGGTATTGTTCTACTTCCATACCCTCGGACACCAAAACCGAATGGGTTATCTCCTGTACCCTCCGTGGGTCATCATCGCTGAACAGCTGCTGACCGCCCGTGCGTATTCCGTCCATAACATCGGTAACTCAATATTTAATATATAACGTTACGGGAAGATGTGATGGGCACAGTAACATTTATAAATACCATCCCTTCTGATTGCCGATACTTCCCCATGTCGTCGGAATGTAATATTCCCACAAAGTCGGAATTTCATAGAGAAATTCTGATGTCCGGAGGAGTCAGATATGGCAATAGAAAAGAAGACGAACCCAGACCTTGTGCGTCTCATAAATGACCTCAAGGCTCAGGCACGAAAAGAGGAAGCCCCCATCTGGCGAGACGTGGCGGAGAGGCTGGAGAAGTCCTCCAAGAATTGGGCTGAGGTCAACCTTTCCACCATCCAGAGATACACCAGCGATGGAGATATCGTTTTGGTACCTGGCAAGGTGCTCGCATCGGGATATTTGAACAAGAAATTGACAGTAGGGGCTTTCAGAGTGAGCGAGAATGCTAGAAAGACGATAGAAGCTTCCGGAGGAAAATATCTTACCATAAGAGAGATGGCCAAGAAGAATCCAAAGGGCAGCGGCATAAAGATAATGGGGTGAAAAGATGAAGGTATACGATGCAGAGGAAAAGATACTGGGACGTCTGGCCACCGTGATAGCCAAGGACCTTCTTTCCGGTGAAGAGGTCAGGGTGATAAATGCGGAAAAGGCGGTCATATCAGGCCGGCGAGAGGACATACTGGCAGAATTCAGGGCAAGAAGGGCCAGGGGAAAGCAGCGAAAGGGTCCTTTCTATCCCAGGAGACCCGAGAGGATATTCAGACGCACCGTGAGGGGGATGTTGCCGTACCAGCAGCCCAAGGGCAGGAAGGCATACAAGAACCTAAGGGCGTACATAGGCACACCGGAAGAATTCAGAGGTGTGGAAACCGTGGACTGCGGTGCGAAAGAGGCAGAAGGACTCTCCGGGATCACCCTTGGAGAGATATCAAAACATCTGGGAGTTAACTATTAGAGGTTAGAACATGGCAGATAAAAAAATCATTACCAGGACGGGAAAAAGGAAGACCGCTATCGCAAAGGCGACCATCAAACCCGGAAAGGGCAGGATACGGATAAACAGCATACCCCTGGAGATACACCAGCCCGAGATGGCCCGGCTAAAGATAAGGGAGCCGGTACAGCTGGTGGGTACCGACCGGTCCGACAAGGTGGACATCGATGTTAACATCACGGGAGGCGGTGTCACGGGTCAGGCGGGTGCCGCCCGCACGGCCATCGCACTGTGCTTCGTGGATTTCTACAAGGATAGCGAACTGGAGGAACTGTTCAAGGAATACGACAGGAGCCTGCTTGTATCCGATCCGAGAAGGAAACTGCCAAAGCAACCCATGGGCAGGGGAGCAAGGAAGAAACGTCAGAAATCATACAGGTGATACTAGACATGATAATCCCCGTAAGGTGCTTCACATGCGGAAAGGTGATCGGTAACGACTACGAGATATACAAGAACAGGGTGGATAACGGTGAGGATCCGGCCACGGTTCTTGACGAACTTGGCATGGAAAGGTATTGCTGTCGAAGGATGATACTATCACACAAGGACCTCATAGACGAGGTCATGCGTTTCTGAACACAAATATCACCCCGGGGCCGTAGGGTAGCTTGGTCCATCCTTCTAGCATGGGGAGCTAGGAACCCGAATTCAAATTTCGGCGGCCCCACCATACCCCTTCCACCCCACGGTTTCAAACCCTTCTGGGGACCGTACTCAACACGGGTTTCTTGTCTTCGATGATCTTTTTTTTCCATCTTCCCGTGGACAGTACCAACAGTGCGGCGACGGCGGAGATGATATTGCTGAGGCCCATACCCCACCATACACCGGTGGATTGCATGCCCATGTGGAGGGCAAAGATGTAGCAAAGGGGTACACGCAATCCCCACAATCTGAAAATATCCAGTGCCATCATGTACTTCGTGTGGCCGGAACCTTCGAAGACGGCGTTTGCCGCCCTGAAAAGCCCGAAGAAGGGCATGCTCAGGGAGAAAATAAGAAGGAACTCCGTTCCTATCCTGACCACTTCGGGATCCTGGTTGAAAAGTATGATGAAATCCCTGCTAAGTACGAAAATCACAGCGGCACAGATGGCCATGACTATACCGAGTGTCAGAACACCTTTTTTCACCACTTCCTGCGCCCTCTCCTTCTGATCGGCCCCCAGATTCTGGCCCACCATGGTGCTCATGGCTATGGCAAGGCCACCCATGAGGATGAACATGACCCCGAGAACACGGTCGCCGGCGTTGTAGGCAGCCAGTGATGCCTCGCTGCTGTGTACCCGGGCGATGATGAATGTCATCACCACGAATCCGAAGGCGGTACCGCTGTTGCCTATACTGGCGGGGGCACCGATCTTGAAGAGTTTTTTTAGCCTTTCCTTATCCGGCTTCATGTTCTTCAATCTGACTGCTATGTTCACCTTATTGCCGAAGAGCAGGTAGAGGGCGATGGCCGCTGCAAAGCCTTTGGTCAAAAGAGTGGCGAAGGCTGCCCCGAAGATACCCCATTCCGGAAAGGGTCCGATACCGTAAATGAAAAGGGGGTCGAGTACTATGTTGGCACCCACGGACACGCCGGTGATTATCATGGGTGTTACCGTATCGCCGGACGCACGCATTATGAAAGAAAAGGCCATTATGATCAACAGAAATGGTTGTGAGATAAAAATGGTCCTCATGAATATTGTTCCCTGGGAAGCAACTTCCGGGCTGTCCACGAGTATCACGTTCAACATGTAGGGTGACAATATGAACCCGACCACTGCCACGATGGAGGAGAACAGCAAGGCGAAGAAGAGCATCTGACCTGCATATTTTTCCGCCTCATGGTGCTGCTTGGCACCGATATGTTGAGATATCAGTGATATGGTGGCGATACCGAAACCTCCTCCTACCGATACCATCAACCATACCAGGGGCCAAGATACCTGTGTGGCTGCAAGGGCGTCCCTGCCGGCCTCGGGACCCATGTTGCCCAACCAGTAGGTATCTGCAAGGCTGTACCCGATCTGCAGCACGGATTCTACCATGATAGGCCATCCCAGGATAAATAACGTCGTGACTATGTTACCCGACAGCAGGTCCGGAATCTTCCTGTCCTTGAACACATTGTGTTTAAAATAAGGCTGCGTATAAATACTATTGCACCACGGTGCAAGTGTTTACTCATACCACCAAAATATAGATTAGAAGGCCCATGTATACCTGGTTATATGAAAGTACTCCACGTATGCGCCCCCAAGGCCGTGCCCATGCAGAACATATTCGACACTTACCGCAAACAATTCCAGCGACGGGGTGTGGAGGCGGACTTGAGTTTTACCGGTGATCATGTGAAGGAATACGATCTGGTACACGGTCATTACGCCCTTACCAAACCCGTGATAGGTGCCTACAGGAGTGCAAAAAGGAACGGTATACCCTTCGTACTACACTGCCATGGCAGCGATATCAGATCGATCACATCACGGGGTGCGATGAAATTACCCCTGAAATACCGGCTTGTAAGCGGAAGGTTGAGAAAGAAAGCTCACAGGGTGATCCTCAGCACTCCGGACCTTCCGGAATGGTCCCATGGCACCTATTTGCCAAACCCCGTTGACGTGGAAATGTTCAGACCCACGGGTAGGGAGAAATGCGGCAGGATACTCCTCCTGGGCAGATTCACCACCCAGGGTGGTATACTGGAACTCATCTCTCCCGAAAAGAGTTACGACTGCCTTAACTGGGGTGAAGATATTTCCTTTCCAAATAACGTAAGAAAACTACCCTTTACACCCCATGAAAAGCTGCCCGAACTGTTGAACCGGTACCACGAGATGATAGGTGCCCTGGTCGACCCCGTATCACTTGCCCGCCTGGAGGCCATGGCATGCGGCCTGAAAACATACACAAACTTCCCCAAGGATCTGTTACAGTATTACGGGTTCGAGGATCCCGACGAAACCGAAGATCCCCGGGGTTTCATAGAGAGGTACCACCACCCCGGGAAGATAATGGATGTTCTTTTCGATATCTACGACAGTTTGCTCTAGCAATCAGGTCAGGGGATGTACAGATAGGCAATGTACCCAACATACACCACAACCATGATAAATCCCTCGAGGCGGGATATCCTGCTGCCGGTGTAAACAACAAAGGCGATGAAAAGTCCCACCGCCATCATCATGAACATGTCTATGAAGATTTCCCATGAAACTTTCAAGGGGAGTATAAGGGCGCAAATGCCCACCACCAGCAGTATGTTGAGTATGTTGGCACCCAGTATGTTGCCGACGGATATATCGAATTCTCCCCTGCGGGATGCCATGGACGATGTGGCGAGTTCGGGAAGTGATGTTGCAAGAGCGATGATCGAAAGTCCGATGACGCCCTCGGAAAGCCCGAAGTGGCCCATGTAGAAGACCGCACCGGAGATCATGAACTCGGCACCTATTATCACACAAACGATCCCGAAGACCACCTTTAACACATCTAGTTTTTCACTGCCGTCTTTAACTATTCCCGACTCGAGCACCTGATTCCTCTCGTCAGATCTACCTGTCTCTCTGACCATGTAGACGGTAAAGAGTATGAGTAAGATCAGCAGTATGGCACCCTGCCATCTTTGTATCACACCGCCCGCGGAGAATATGATCATGAGGAGCATGGCACCCAGCATTATGGGTATCTCCTTTCGGATGACACTGCTTTTTACCTTGATGGGTCGTATCATGGCGCTGACACCCAATGCCAGCAGGGTGTTGGCGATTATGGAGCCTATGATATTACCCACTGCCATCTCGGAGTGACCCTTCAGGGTGGCGTTTATACTGGATGCCATCTCCGGAAGGGTTGTACCGAAGGATATGAGGGTCATGCCGATTATCAATGTCGGCACACCGAATTTTATAGCCAGAGACGCACCGCCCGAGACAAGGAGATCGGCACCTTTGACCAGTATGATCACTCCAGTGACGAACAGGAGGGTCCATAGTAACACGGGGATCATTATGCTCCCTAGATATTGGCAAGTATATAACTATTCCATGTATGGAACTTCGTACGACTGGCGGATCACATGAACGTAGGTGGAGTGCTTACAGTAAGGTATACCAATCTCTCGTTGCCGATGTTCCTGGCGCTGTGGTATATGTCGGAAGGATGCCAAAGACTGTCTCCGGCTTCCATGGTGTACACCTCATCACCCACCTTGTACTCCATTCTACCTTTCAATACTATGTGAAATTCTTCTCCCTGGTGCCGGTATCTCCGGGATCCTACGCCTACTTCAAGTTCCGCGATTATGGATTCCATCTCATTCGATTTTTGCAGCAGACGGAAGAGTTTACCGTCCACTTTTTTCATCTCTATTTCATTGCCTTTTTTTACGTATACGCATTTCATTTTATCAACCCAATAATCCTATGAGCACACCCGCCGCTGTGGCCGAGCCTATCACTCCTGCCACGTTGGGGCCCATGGCGTGCATCAGTAGATGACTCCCGGGATTTTCCTTCTGACCCATTCTCTGGACCACCCTGGCCGCCATGGGCACGGCGGAAACCCCTGCCGCGCCTATCATGGGGTTTATCTTACCCCCTGAAAGCTTATAGAAGAGCTGTCCCAAAAGTGTACCTCCGGCGGTGGCGGTGGCGAAGGCGAATATACCAAGTAATAATATCTTGATGGTCTGAAGGTTGATGAATACCTCGCCTATCATAAGGAAACCTATGCCCAGACCAAGGAGTATGGTTGCTATGTTTATCAGTTCGTTACCCCCGCTCTTGGACAGCCTGTCCATTACCCCGGACACCCGGAAGAGATTGCCCAGCATCAGCATGCCGACCAGGGGGAGGGCGAATGGAACTATGAGACCGACGATTATGGTGACGGTTATGGGAAAGAGTATCTTCTCCATGGGCATCACCTTGCGCAGTTTACCCATGGGGATCTTCCTCTGCTCCTTGGTGGTAAGGGCCTTGATTATGGGCGGCTGTATTATGGGTACCAGGGCCATGTACGAATAGGCGGCAACTGTGATGGCGGCAACTATGCCCGGCTGGTCTCCTGCAAGTCTGGTGGCTGTGTATATGGCGGTGGGCCCGTCCGCGCCGCCTATGATACCGATGGACGCCGCCTCGCTCAGGCCGAAGCCCATGATGACCGCCAGTCCCAGGGCGCAGAAGATGCCTATCTGTGCCGCTGCTCCCAGCAAAAAAGTTTTCGGGTTGGCCAGCAGTGGTGAAAAATCCGTCATGGTACCAATACCCAGGAAGATTATAAGGGGGATGATACCCGTGCTTATCAACTGGGTGTATACTATCTCCATGAGACCGCCTGTGTCAGTGAGTCCCATATCGGTACGGGCAACGTTGGCCAGCAGTGCCGCAAATCCGATGGGGCCCAACAGTAAGGGTTCCATATTCCGGAAGACGGCAAGATAGATCAGCACGATACCCACCCCCATCATCACCCAGTTCTGCCAGACCAGGGCGGAGATGCCCATGGTGAAGAATTCGAACATCTAGCCGTTCCCTCCCCAGCGGATGGCGGCTACCATGGCGGCTATCCTTTCCTTTTCGTCATGGTCCTTACCATAAAATTTGCCTAACAGCCATCCCGTTACGTAGGTACTCAAGGTAAGTATTCCCAGGGTGATGAAAACCACCAGGACACCCATAAGAACAAGATCAAGAGTGTTCATACCACATCACTCCAGCAGGGCTATGACATCACCTTCTTCCACATCCTGACCCTCCTTTACACGGATGGAAGATATTATACCGTCACCGGGAGAGGTGATATCGTTTTCCATCTTCATGGCCTCCAGTACCGCGATGGTATCTCCCGATCTTACCCTCTGGCCCACGGTAACGGGTATGCGCAGTATGGTGCCCAGCATCGGTGAATGCACCTCTGATTTCACACCGCCCGCCACGGGGTTTTTACCGGGTGCTTTGGGTTCGACAGTCCCGGAGTCAGGGAAGAGGACCGATACCCTGTACTCCTTGCCGTTAACCACGATGGTGTCTCCGTCCTTCATATTCACATCGTATTCCGTGCCGTCAACCCGTACCTTTCCAGCCACGGGATATTCCGGTCGTCTCACCACCTCCTTTACCTCTTCGGGTTTTTTCAGTGGCAGTTGGTCGGACGTGAATTCCGCCTTCGCCTCGCCCCTCAGGAACTTCAAGCCTACCTCGGGATAGATGGCATAGGTGAGTACGTCCTCGGGTTTGCGGGCAAGGCCCATGCTCTCAAGTTCGTCCTTTCTCTTATGGTACTGAGGTTCCAAAAGGTCTGAAGGTCTGCAGTCGATCACCTCGTCACGCCAGTTGGGACCCAATATCTTCACGTACATCTCTTCGGATATCTCGCCGGGGGGCTTTCCGTACATACCTCTGAAGTATTCCTTGGTATCGTTGGTTATCTTCTTGTACCTGCCGAATAGTACGTTCATCACCGCCTGAACTCCCACCAGCTGCGAAGACGGTGTTACCAAGGGCGGATACCCGAAGTCCTTTCTCACCTTGGGTGTTTCCTTTAGCACCTCATCGTACTTATCACCCGCACCCTGCTGTTCCAACTGGAAAACAAGGTTCGACAGCATACCGCCGGGTATCTGATGGACCGTTACCGAAGGGTCCACCATCATGGCAGCCTGCCTGTGAAGATGGCTGTACTTATACCATATTTTCTGGAAATATTCCCTTATCTCCATGAGTATTTCCATGTCGTAACCGGTGTCGAATTCCGTACCCTGTAACGCTGCCACCATGGATTCCGTGGGGGGCTGACCGGTGCTGCCGTTAAGGGATGATATGGATGTATCCAGTATATCGACTCCCGCATCGCAAGCCCTCATGTATGATAGCCCGGTCATACCCGAAGTGTTGTGGCTGTGAAGGTCTATGGGTATTTTTATACCGGCATCCTTGCAGCCCTTTATGATATCATATGCCCTGGTGGGTGAGATCATCCCTGCCATATCCTTTATGCACAGGGAATCGCAACCCATCTTCTCCAGTTTTTTAAAGTCTTCCACATAGCGTTCGACGGTATGAATGGGCGATATGGTATAGCACAACGAACCCTGGGCATGGCCCCCTACATCTTTGACCGTCTTTATGGGTACTTCCATATTCCTAAGATCGTTCAGTGCGTCGAATATCCTGAAATTATCGCAGCCGTTCTTCTTTGCGTAATAGATGAATTTTTTTACTATATCGTCGGGATAACTTCTGTAGGCAACTATGTTCATGGCCCTCTCGAGCATCTGCAGCGGCGTATCGGGCATATTTTGTTTTAGTGTGCTCAGCCGCTCCCACGGATCTTCATTGAGATATCTGATGGCCACGTCAAAGGTTGCACCGCCCCAAACCTCCAGTGAGTGGAATCCGACTTCATCCATCTTCGAGCATATGGGGACCATATCTTCCGTTCTCAATCTTGTTGCCAGAACGGACTGGTGTGCGTCCCTGAACGTTTGATCATGGAGTTCTACCATTTCGGTTACCTCCTCGAACGCCCTTACCAGGGGCAACGAGTGTACCAACCGTTAAATGCAGGTCATGTATAAATCCTTTGGTCATCATCGGTCATTCCGTCCAGGTGGTCATGAGGGCACCGAGTACGAAAAGTACCGCTGCGATGGTGAAGATTATGGCCGTATTGTACATGGCGCCCGTATTGTTCCCGTGGATCATCGCATCCCTCAAACCCTCGTTAACGTAGTATAGGGGGAGCACCCTTGCTATCTGTCCCAGATAGGCGGGCATCATCTCCAGGGGGAAGAATGTTCCCGCAAGGAACATCTGGGGGAACGTGACCGCACCGCCTGCGGAATCGGCTGTTTCCTCTTCCTTGACGAAACGGGAGATGAGCATACCCATACCGCTGAAGGCGAAGGCCGCGGAAGTGACTATCACGAAAAGGTATGCGTTGATGATAACTCTTATGTCCCACACCACCACACCCACGATGATGATGACGAAGGTGGAAACAAATGATACGAAGGTCATGAAGAGCATCTTGGACACCAGGTATTCCCAGCGAGAAAAGGGTGTGGTGGATAGTTTCCGCAATATGCCCCATTTTTTGTACTTGGTGTTCCTGAATATTGTACCGTAGATGGAGGATGTCATGACGGTTATGCCTATGACTCCGGGTAGAAAGAAATCTATGAACTTGAATTCCCTGGCAGTAATACTTTCTTCACCATATATCAGTACATTTCTGCCTCCGGTGATATCCATATTCCAACCCTGAAGCGTTCCTCCCACTATCCCCCGTATCATACCATTGATCGATTCCCGGGTCGGGTCCAATGAAAGTATGATGTATAACGAATCGTTGGAGCCCATCGATGCGGATTGGACCGTGTTCTCGAAACCTTGAGGTATCACGAGGGCTGCGCGTATATTGTTGTCCGATATATATCCGTCGAACTCCACATCATCAGGTATACTCTCTATCTTCAATCGCTCTTCCAGGGACGATATGAACATCTCGGACGTATCGGTATTATCCATGTCCTGGACGTACAGTGTGATCGTAACATCGTCCTGGCCCTGGAAGATGGCGCCGAAGAGCAGCATCAAAAGTACCGGAAAAGCGATGGCCCAGAACACCGTGCCCTTGGAGCGGTACCACATCTTCACGTTGGCCATGAAGTCCGTGATTATGGCTACGGGCCTCAATGGGCATCTCCTCCTTCAAGGGTTTCTCCCGTAAGGTTCAGGAACACCTCTTCCAGATTGGCCCTCCTCACCTCCATGCTCTCGAACCCCTTCCCATCCTTGATCGCCTTGGACAGTATCCCGGTTATATCCCCGGGTTTCAGCACATGAAGTGTGATGGAGTTATCCTTTACCTCCCTGACATCCCAACCAAAAGAGCCCATCTTCCCGGTGTCGCATCCGTGGAGCTTGACGGTGTAGCCGTCACCGTGCCTGGAGATCAGTTCATGGGTGCTTCCTTCCGCAACTATGCGGCCGTTATGGATTATGGCCACTCGATCCGCAAGGTGCTCGGCCTCCTCCATGTAATGGGTGGTGAGGAAGATGGTCTTTCCCTCCTCCTTCAGTTTCTGTATAGCCTTCCAGACACCCCTTCTCGCCCTGGGATCGAGGCCCGTAGTGGGCTCGTCAAGGAACACTATATCCGGGTCGTTGACCAGTGCCATGGCAACCCCCACCCTTTGTTTTAATCCTCCAGAGAGGTTCATGTAAAGGTCGTTCCGCTTATCGTTAAGATCCATCAATGCGATTATCTCGTCGATGTTGCGATTACGCTGGTAGAAGGACGCATAATACTTCAGGGTCTCATATACCGTCAAACGCTCGAAGGAACGGTATTCCTGGGGCAGCACCCCGATACGTTCGCGGATGCTCTTGGACTTTCCGGAGAATTCCTCGCCGAATAAATGCACGCTACCCGAAGTGGGCTTTCGTATGCCCTCGCATATCTCCACGGTGGTGGTTTTTCCCGCACCGTTGGGCCCCAGGAAGGCAAAAATCTCTCCCTTTTTTATGCTTATGGATAGGTCGTTCACCGCTATCAGGTCGCCATAATGTTTGGTAAGGTTCCTTATCTCGATCACATGCTTCATTTTATTACCTCCCGTTTGTATCAATTCAATCACTCATGATTATCCCGACTATGCGTTCGCCTGCCTTACCGTCGCCGTAGGGGCAAATTCCCGGCGACCATTTGTTCTGCTCGAAATGGTCTATGGCCCTGAGCACGGTATCCGGGTCGGTACCCACCACCTGGGCGTGGCCCGAGGAAACAGCTTCCGGTCGCTCCGTGGAATCCCTGAGCACGAAAACCTTTTTGTTGATGCTGGGGGAGGTTACCTCCTCCTGGATACCCCCCGAATCCGTGAGGATGTACCGTGAGCGTTTCATCATCACAAGGAACTCGAAGTAGCCCTGGGGTTTCAGAAGGTACATGCCCTTTATGTTCTTCAACCTCTCGTAAAGCCCTGCCTTTTTGAACATCTTTTCCGCCCTGGGATGTATAGGATAGACCTTGTTCCTGGGTATACCCTCGAATATCTCCAGCAGTTGTCTGAGGACGCTCCTGTCGTCCACATTCTCCGCCCGATGGGCGGTGACGAGTACGAAATCCCCGGGCAGGTAGAAGTCGAATTCCGCATTATCCTGGGCCAGTTCCATGTTCTGATCGCACGCATCTATGACCGTATTTCCGGTCACGTGTATTTCGCCCGGCACCATCTCGTTCCTGAGAATATCGGCGGACTGTTCCGTTGGTGCAAAAAGCAGGTGTGACAGATGGTCCGTAAGACGCCTGTTGTACTCCTCGGGCATCCTGAGGTCGTAGCTGCGAAGACCCGCCTCAACGTGACCCACCTTTATACCCATCTTCGCCGCTGCGAGGGCACCAGCCAGTACGGTGTTGGTGTCCCCCTGTACGAGTACCAGTTCGGTACCGTTCTTTTTGAAGGTTTCCTCAAGACCCATGAGGGCCCTTCCCGTCTGCTCCCCCTGGTTGCCGCTGCCCACGGCGAGGTGGATATCCGGTCGTTGCAGACCCAGTTCTTTGAAGAATATGTCGGATATGTAGGGGTCGTAATGCTGTCCGGTGTGTATCAGGTAAAAATCCGCATCCCTTTCCTTGAGGGCGCGTACTACGGGTGACATCTTGATTATCTCCGGGCGGGTACCCACGACTACAGCGATCTTCATGTGCTATGTGATTGGTTCATGAATAAATAATTTGTCGGTGTCTGTCGGTTCCGTCCCTTTGGTTGAGCCGGGGTCAGTACTCCACTGTCCATATAACGGGAGTATCCGCGCCGTTGTACACCCAGTACCCCCTCCCGGGTGCAAGTATCACTTCCGAGAGGTTTGACAGGTATTCCAGGTTGTAGGGTGCGTATCTGTTGAAGATACCGATCTTTGTCACCACGGATGGTAATGCATCCGATGCCCATCGAAAGGTATCGGAGGGGTAGCCCACCATGTTCCAGCCGGGGTACAGGGTTATGTCCGTGGTCAGCGGGATGTATCCTTCCAAGTAGAGGGTTGCGTCCGCGTTCATCTTGATCCATACGCCCATGCGGTGATCCCACGAGTGTATATTGTTGAAGTGCTCTTCCCTGCCCGGAACGTATGATACCCACACGCCCTTTGAAGTATCGTAGTACATCAGCCGTTGGTAGCTCCCCCGGATACCTGCAAGTATGGTTTCCGGGGTGGTGTCTTCCGGTTCAAGGTCGAAGGAGACGAAATTCCAACCATCACTCTCGGGGTAAGCGTACAACTGAATGCTCGTTTCCCCTTCATCGCCTCTCTTCACCACCTCGAGAAGCACCACATCGTCAGGCTCCATCTCCATGGGGATGGTAACCGGTAATTCAGTGCTCCACAAAAGCACTTCCCGGTTCCCGTTCCTGGTGATCATCACGGTATAATTACCCTCTTCAAGATGGTAAGCAGGGAGTTCCATCTGGAAGGACCGGTACTCCAGATCCCAGTTTATCAGTGTATGAGCCACATTTCCGTCACTGTCCACCCAGGCGGTGTTAAGAACGGAACTTTCGTTGAACGGCCGACCCATGGTACCGTTGGAGTAAAAGTACCATTCCACAAGCACATCCTCCACGTCTATCTCCGGTGGCCTCAAGGGTCGTCCCTTCCTCAGGTATTCGTGGGCGTGATCAGTGGATGCCCTCACCGTCCGATTGTAAAGTGATATCAACTCCGGTCTCAGATTATCTCTCCAGTCCGCACTTCCCGATATCACCATACCGTCGATGTAGGCCCTTGCCAACGACCTCCTCATCTGGGGGATGAATGTTTCGTTGTAATCAAAGTTCATGGGTATGGGCTCGCCGAAGGGTGTCAAGTATTCGTGGTAGACATGGGCGAAGAAGGGAACGAACCGGGCGTCGTCACCGTATTTTTCCACAAAATGCGGGTATATCATCCATTCAGGTGAGTTGTGCCTGCTGACATAGGTATCCATGAAAGGTATGTAGAACTCGCTGGCCTGCTCCATGGACATTATCAGATCGGGATTGGCAGCCCGGCCAAGTGTTCTTGCCTCTGTGAGTATGGATATGTATGCGGCTGGTATATCCTTGCTGTAACCCACGGGATGGCCGTGGGAGGCATTGTAGCACGGATATATGGAGCCGATGGGGAATTCGTCTATCTGAACGACGTCAACCCCAAGGTCGACTATGGCCAGAAGGTTGTCCACCACCGTGTCGTGCCAAAAGTCAGTCATGGGACACATCCTTGCACTGGTCCATCCGATGGTGAGGTATCCCTGATCTATGGTGACCTCGCCGTGCTCGTTGATGGCGGCCCATGGTCTTCCGGTGGTGTTGAAATATTCCCAGTTCTCGTATCCAATATCGTCCCTGGTGATCCTCCATACCGTTCCGGACATGTACACGAAAGCATGGTTACCCTGTTCCCTGATACCATCCGTGGCGTTCTTGAACTCCTCCTCGCCTGCCGCCGGTGGAAAGTAATTAGGGCCGATCCAGGCACCCTCATTCTCCCAGGCGAACACGAGGTGGTTGGTGGTGGCCCCGGTGAGTTCGGTGAATTCTTCGGTGATATCCACTATATCTTCCAGCGGTCTGTGGACGACACCGCCGTCCTGGTTGGGCGACGAGACCACGGATGATCTCGAGAACCATTCCGGAGTATCCTTTCCTTCGGAATACTTACCGGCTGAAACGAAGGGTGTGGTCTCCGCCCATTCCCGGTATATGTCTGCGGCATCCATCCAGTCGCCATGGAAGGTACCGATCAGGCAGTCGTAGTCAAGGACGGGGTCGTTTCCCATGTATTCGGGCACCAAATGCTGGATGTACGCTGAAAAATGCTTCACATCGTCCCACTCCATCCAGTCCATGATGAAACGTTTCGGGTGACCTTCCACATCATCTGTGGCCATGTACAGGCCTGTCTCGTTTGGGTCGTAATGGGCCATGACCTGCATTGAAGCGGTGGAGGGATATATCTCCGTCAGGCGGAAATCGTCGTGATAGGACAGGGGATCCTTCAGTACGAAACCGTCTCCCAGGGGATAGAACACCTCATCATCTTCGGAACTATCGCCGATACTACCCATACCCCATATAACGGGGTAATAAAATGTTCTTACGATAAAATCTTCGTGGTTCTCCACGGCGAAGCCGAATCTCACCATTTGGTCCTGGCTGCCCAAGGATAAGGTCACCGTGGCATTGAGGTTGTTTCCCCTGAACCGCTGGTATTCGATGGTGATGGTGGACATCTGGCCCGTGGTTTCATGGGAATAAATGATGGTATCGGCGTCCCACTGTAGAACGGCGTCGAACTGGCTTCCGTCCCAGTACAACATGATAAAAATTATGGGTGGTGGCACCTTGTTCTCCCTCAGATCGATGCCAGTGGTCTTGTCGATTATCCTGTCGATACCTCCTCCGGAGTTCTTGGCCAGGGCTATCTCCAGATGGTCATTGCCGATGATGATCTCGTCAGGGTTTTCTATCACATAGGAAGACCTCGTATGTTCGAGTGCCGTTGCTTGGAAGTGAGCTTCGTCCAGCCTCGTTCCGGTATATCCGACACCCACTGTTAGGAGGAAACCTATGACAACACAAATGATAACTTTCTCCATGGACACACCTTTTTTAACTACCGATGTATTGTTGATAAAAAAAGTCTTTGGTACTTTTTATCATTTACCGCTTTTATCTATTTCGCCCAGAAACACAACGTAATTCTTCCCGTATCTCACGGTATCCATACCCCCATATCGTAGTAAACTGAACCCATGGAATCCGTGAGTTTTACCAGTGAACCTCCTTCGGCGTCCATGGTGAACACGTCCACCCTCAACGAGCCACCGTGGTCGTATCTGGAGGAGAATAATATACGTTCGCCATCAACTGAATATGATGGCAGATAGTTGGCGGCATCCGCCTGCTGGTTGCGGATGGACAGGTCGGTGAGTTCCGTACCGTCCACCCGTACCCTGAATATGCGCCATACGCCTGCACCCCAGTTCTCACCGTCACCTTGGTAGCTCACGGCCCGGTCGAATACTATCCACTGGTCGTCGGGGCTCCATGAAGGATCGTAATTGCCCGGCGGGAATATGGGCGTGCTCACCCCCGGACCACCGTCGTGTACCAGTCGTACATTGTTTCCGTCGGGGTCCATGCTCTTGAGTACGGTCCTTCCCGTGGCGTGGTCGTAGTAGTTGAAGACGATGGATTCACCGTCATGGGACCATTCCGGATCCCATTCGTTCCCGGCGGGTGTGTCCGTGAGTTGGGTGAGTTCGGTGCCGTCCCTTCTTATCCTGTATATGTCCGATGATAGACGACCCTGGGGTATCATCCAGAATACTATCCACTCTCCGTCCGGCGAGAAGCTCTTACCCTCGGCGATGGCACCTTCCGGTGATAGCCTTCTTTCCTCACCCGTGTGTGTATCGATCACCCACAGTGACTTCTCGTCCTCGTCACCCAGGCCCTGTGGTGGGCTGGTGTCCTCCACCATCCTGGTGGCTGCGATGTATCGTCCTGTGGGGTCCGTACCTATAATGAAATGATGTACACTCGAGTAGGTTATACGGGTCAGGGTTCCATGTACGGAGTCCATGGCATAGATCTCCTTCCTCCGCCCACCGGTATCCCTGTTGGAAAGTAACAGTATATCCGCATCATCAGGTATCCGTACTATCTTTTCCTCCTCATCATCGGGTGAAGGGCCCAAACAACCGCTCATGGTGAGTGTTATCAGAACGGTGAAGGCAAGGATTTTGTACTGTATGTTCATGTATAATCATAACACGAACGATAATATATCGTTTGCTGTGCCGTTTTATATCGATTAACTTCAGGCATCAAACCATCTGCCGGAATTTCCTCTGGATCTCCTCCAGGGGGTCCCTGAAGAGATACCTTTTCCCCTTTGTTCTACCCATCTCATCTATGATGTTGAGTTCCACGAGGGAATTCAACCTCGATCTGAGTTTATACTCGCTTTCGCCCACACACCATACCCTCAGGTCCCTGAGGTCGAACCAATCATCCTTTCTCCTGGCACCCATCAATATCCTCCTGGATAGTTCGTCCATATCCGATGTTAGAAGGTCCTTTTCCCTGAACCTTTCCTCCGCGTTTCTGTAACTCCTGTAAACAGCTCCGGTGAAGTGTTTTATGAGGGGTTCATAATCGTTGTGAAAATCGGTCTTCGCCAACAATTCGTAATACAGTTCCTTGTCTTTCAATATCTCCGCCTCTATCATACACAACTTGGAATTGGGGAGCCCCCGGGATTGCAGGTATCCGTGGAACAGAATCCTACCCGTCCGCCCGTTGCCGTCACTGAAGGGGTGTATGCTTTCGAATTCGTGGAAAAATACCGTGGCGGTCACCAGGGGTGAATAAGCAGCGCCGTAGTCGTTCAACCACTCCAGCAATGCTTTCAGTTCGTCTTTCACATGTTCCGGTGGGGCCGGGATGAATATCTCCTGCCCGTCATCACCCATAACATATGTTCTCGTGGTCCTGAATTCTCCGGGCATCCCCCCCTGGATATCGGAAAAAAGCATTCGGTGCACGTCTTTTACCGTATCCAGACTCCAACGTCCTCCAAATATGTTGGACAACCAGGCTATCAGGTGATTCACTATCTCCTGATTGTGGCAACTCTGGTAGCTTACCACACCCGGTTCCATGAGGGTTTCTCTTGTGACCCTGCTTACCTCTTCCAATTTCAGGGGATTTCCCTCCAGTTCCGTTGAATAATGGATGTTTGAAGCAAAAGCTTCCTTGATCAACTCAAAATAATCGTTAGGCTTGAGCAAAAATCTGTCCAGTTCGTTGTCCAGCTGGAATATTTTCTGGTTCAACTCCGCAAAATTCCTTGGAACCTTTATGCTGGGTGCAAAAGGAACTTTTCGTCTGTGCCTGACGGGATATCCGAACCGACCACGATCCTCAACTATATTCATATCAATAACGTAAAAAAGACTATTATGTATTTAAGGATTTCTCTATTGTGTTAATCCATTTACATAATAAATTTGCACGATATGCTATACCTTTCCGGGCGTAAAACCATTTGATAGTTGTTATCAATCCCTCAAATCGGTTGGTTGTCTCGGGCGTTTGTTTCCGACTATGGTGATGGGCCCATATGTCTAGGTATCACCGTGAAGTGTTTTCAGGTGGGTTCTATCCCGGTGTTTTTCTCATCACGAGTTTATGTTCGGTTTCGTAACAAACACGAAAACCCGCTTTTTCGTACAATGCGATCGGCCCCATGAAGTCCTCGGCTTCATCTACAAATTCTTTATTCGGGTACGCTTCCACATGATGGAAACCGTCTGTTTTTGCGTCCTCGCAGACCTTCTCCAGGAGCATCTTTGCCACGCCTTTTCGCCTCATATACGGTGCGATGGCGAAACAAAACACTGACTTGACTTTTATCTCCGGCGAAGATTCCACGGTACGAACAGAACCCATGTAATTTCGCCAGCAGTAACATCTGTAACAGTCCGATTTCGTATTGGCATTACACCACCCCACAACCTTGTTATCACCATAGGCAAGATACCCCTGGATATTGTTACCTTTTATGTACTCGGCGGCCAGTTCTCTCCTTTTCTCTACCGAAGAAAAATCTTTGCCTACTATGTCCTCGTTGCACCACCAGATACAGTAGCATTTATGTTCTTCCTTGTTGGTGGCATGGGGTGTGGTGTCAAAGAATTGCAAATAATCCGACGTTAATTCCGGTATCAACCTGCGGACCTCTATGTTCATTTTAAACCACCATCAATATCGTCCGTATAAGTATGATCCGGATATAAATATTCTGTTATAGTGGTTGAAACTATATCCCGGAGACAAGCGACCTAAACTCCGCCTGATGTTATAACAATGCACGTTCTGGCTTGAAAAAGCTTTAAATGCTAACCTTGTTATTACTCTTAACATTGTCATATATCGTCAAGCAGAAGATACGGGGGAAGACCTATGTCTACGAGGCGGTGGGTTATTGGGACCCTGAGAAGAAACAGGCTAGACAGAAAAGGAAATACCTTGGTGTGTGGGATGAGAAGACCGGTGAGATAATTCCAAAACAAGCTGAGCGGGACGTTCGGACGACGAAGTCATTCGGTCAAGTTTACCTTCTCTTTGAAGTATGCAAAGGTATCAAACTCAAAGAGAAGTTGGAGAACGCTCTCGGTCCGGATGGCAAGGATGTACTCGCATTGGCGATGAGCAAGGTCCTACAGCCCGAAGCTCTCCGCAACATTGTTCACGTGATGGGTGATTCATGCATTGCCGAGATGTGTAGCTCGGATGCGAGCTTTAAGTCTCAATGGTTGTCGGATTTCCTCCGTAGGTTGGCCCGGAACGAGGTTGGTATGAGAAGGTTCTATTCGAGCCTCGTAGGTGATGATGAGAGCGGGCTGGTGTACGACATCACCACCCTTACCTCGCACTCCAAAAGTATCAATAGGCTTGAATATGGAGACGATTATCGCAAGCTTGGTCTGCCTCAAGTAAATCTGGGTCTTGTCGTGAGCACCCGAAGCAAGCTGCCGCTCTACTCGAAACTTTTCCCAGGGTGCGTGAACGATGTTGTCACGCTGAAAAATCTGGTAGCGGATGTGAAGGATCTCGGAATAGGTGATTGCACGTTCATCCTTGATCGGGGTTTCTACTCGGAATCCAACGTGAAAGAGATGCAGGTGCAAGGCATTGACTTCGTGATGCCCCTTCCATTCAGCACCAAGATCGGGAAGAACAGCATCAGCGCTACCAACCTCAATATAGAAACTGCGGGCAATGCTAGACGATTCGACTCCGGTATATATTACGTTGTGGAAAAGGACATCGAGCTTGGCAAAGGAAAAGTCTTCGCCTACATCCTGTTTAACGAGAAGAGAAGGGGAGACGAGATAACAGCGTTCTACAACCGTCTCATGGACATAGAAGCGAGCCTTGAAGGAAAGCGCCCATTCGGAGACGCATATAACCACTTTAAGAGAGTAGCTAATGATTTCAGTAACTACTTCGAGTTCGAACTACAGGAAGACATTATTCACCTTGAGAGGAAGCCGAAGGCGATCTCCCAAGCAGTCAACCGAATGGGAAAAACCATCCTACTCTCCTCCAGTAAGAGAGAATGGGGTGATGTCCTGATGCTCTATCGCGAGCGAGACATCGTAGAGAAGCTTTATGATGAACTGAAGAACGACTTGGAGATGCTTCCACTCAGAATTCACAAGAACGAGGCCCTCTTTGGTCTGACATTGATATATTTTGTAGCGGTCATCATACGTTCACTGCTAGTACAGAAAGCACGAAAAGCCAAACTCCTAGAGAAAAACTCAACTACCGACCTATTGCTTGAAATGCAGAAGCTCAGAGCAGTCCATATCGGCAACGTGTGGAAACTCACTGAAGTGACAAAAAGACAACGAACAATACTCGAAAAGATGGGCATCTCAATTCCACTGACACCAAGCCTTGTTATTAAAAACAGCGGTGTTTAGGGTCATAGCAGTGGCAATCACGGACTACCAGAAGAGATAGATGTTATCGGATTCTTCCATGGTACCGCAGAATACAATCTTGTGTACAGTTACGATCCGGTAGCATTCACATTTGAGGCCGGACAAGGCTATTGGATACACAATCCCACCGATACAGTAGTCGTTTGGACAGTAAATTACTAATACACAAAACCTCTTTACCCTATTATCTTATACACCGAAAACGGTTTAAATCCGTGATCGGTGAGAAGATGAAAAAATGGTAAAAAAGTGTAAAAAAGCATATGGACTTGGTTTATTTTTTCTGGTGGTCGGATTGTTGGTTATATCGGTCATCTCATTAGGCGCTGACTGGACACAAGGAACTAGAGAAGTGAATATGTTATCAGACCAAGATGAGCGCAGTCATCTGATGACCGAAGAAGAAGTTCAAGAGCTTAAGGAACGGATTGGGGTTTATGATCCCGAAAAGAACTACAATGTAATAATCGATGGACATGGAACTGGATTAGCACCCCCCTCGGAAGAAGAATACGAGTCGATGATAGGTACGATGAGGATTGTGAATAGCGTTGACAGAGATCCGTCCATTCAGGGGGCTGTTGATCTTACGGACGACCCGTGGTTCCCCCCGGCGGATACCCAGGGAAGCCAGGGCTCGTGCGCATCATGGGCAGCGGCCTACTACTGTCACGGATATATGCAGGCAAAAACACACGATTGGAACGCATCTACGGGAAATCCCGAATATCTCATGAGCCCCGGTTGGGTGTACAATAAGATAAACGGCGGAAGTGATAGCGGCTCCAACCTGGTCAATTCGATGCACCATATAAGAAGTGTTGGTAACGCCAACTGGGCCACAATGCCCTATGACCACAACGACCATACATCCTGGGGTGATGAGAGTGCATGGAGAAACGCCGTGAAACACAGAGCGGTCGATATAGAAACCACCAGCGTGTTTAACATAAACGTGGTGAAATCATGGATAGACGAGGGAACTCCCGTCAGCATGGCCCTTGACGGACATCAATATAACTTCGAGGACGGGAACATACTGCATACGGGAAACTACAATCCCGGAAGCCCGAATCACGCGAATACCGTTGTGGGATACGATGACGATCTGGGTGTACCCGGCGAGATGGGCGCCTTCAAGCTGATAAACTCGTGGGGTGCCACCTGGGGACCCAACGGTGACGGTACTTTCTACATGACCTACGAATGCTTCAAGACCCTGGCGTGGACGAGCATCCCACGTATGACGGAAATCGTGTACGACGGGGACGAGGAACAGCCGTCGTTGGTTGCGGTAACAGAACTCAGCACTACAGGGGCACGTAATACCGCGATTGAACTAGGTATAGGTGACCACGGTAATCCCGTAGATACACGGTCACCCTTTTTTCACGGAGGTTCGTATGATTATCCCAGCTTTATGGCCTTCGATATTACGGAGTTCGAAAGCAGCTGGATCAACGGCTCGGGTTCTGAGGAGTCATTCTACTTGAACATAGGTTCCGCATCTAGTTCTAGCACAATATCATCATTTAAAATCGAATATTATTGCAGCTATGACGAAGGTAACCCTACGGTAGTATCAAATGGATCTCCGGACACCCCTGCTACCACACCTACAACGGTCACCGTTGATTTCATATTGGCGGATCCACCTGTGGTTACTGTGATCTCACCGAATGGCGGTGAGGTGTGGCACGCCTATGATGAAGAAGATATCTCATGGGTAGCCGAGCCCGGCGATAATCCTATAGACCATGTAAATCTGTTGTACAGCGCGGATGCAGGAGATTCCTGGATAAGTATCGCAACAGGTTTGCCCGATACCGGTAGTTATACCTGGGAGGTAGCCAACGCTAACAGCGACCAGTGTTTGGTTCTTGTACAGGCTATCGATAACATAGGTGTCGTAGGCGAAGGCATGAGTAACGGGGTATTCGAGATCATAGTGACTCCCCCTGCACCACCTGATAATCTAGTGGTGGAGCACACCGCAGCGCCCCATATGGCAGTGTTCGATGACTTCGCCGACGGTACCTACGACGGATGGACTGTGTACGATGGCACCTGGGACGCATCTCAGGGTTATCTACAGGGTTACGGAAGTATATC
>JAFDTY010000074.1 GCA_019594055.1 Candidatus Haladaptatiplasma halalkaliphilum
CGGCAAGGTGGATGCATTGGCACCCCCTGAGTTAGTAACGCTCCAAGTAACATTCATGTCACCTAGGTAACCTGCGGTATGGTTGAACCCTGCGGCGTGACCTTGGATCGTGCGGTTGCCGCCGATGATACCACCCGTGATCTCGTTCTCGCCGGTACCAGCCGTATCGACTATACGGATATCATCTATACCAGGTAGTACGGTGAATATCACTGTGGCTGTCATACCTTTATACTCGGCGGTCCAGATAGCGGTACCCGTAGTATTGCCCGTATGGAAGGTACTCGAGGTTCCGTTATCAGGAGTTGTGAACGCCCGGGCGCCGTCCTCGTTGGTCACGCTCCATGTTACCGGAACATCTCCCATGTAACCCGCTGTGTGGTTGAAGGCCGCTGCATAGCCCGTAACGGTAGTTCCCGCATGCAGCCCACTGTCTTCCATCTCTAACTCGCCCGTGCCCCGGGTATCCACGATGCGTATTTGATCTATATCCGGTATTATATCGATCACCACGGTGGTTCTCAATCCGATATACTCGGCGGTCCAGAGTGCCCTGCCGGTGGTATCACCAGTGTAGAATGTGCTCGACATACCGTAGGAGGGCGAGGTGTAGGCCTGGGCACCGTCTTCGTTGACCACACTCCATGTGACGTTAATGTCTCCCACGTATCCGATGATATCCCTGAATCCGGCGGCATAACCGGTTATACTGAAACCCGGGATCACCGCCCTATCGGTTATCTCGGCCTCACCTGTATTTTCGGTATCTACTATACGTATGGAATTATAAGTGGTGAATATGGTAAACTCGACCGAACTGTTGATACCGGGGGCGTACTCGGCTATCCAAACCGCCGTACCCGGATAGTTTCCGGAATCGAAGGTGCTCGAGGTACCGTTACCCGGGTACGTGAATGCCTGGGCACCTTCCGTGTTGATGACGCTCCAGTTAACATCAAGGTCGCCGATATATCCGGCAGTATCGTTGAATCCCGCTGCATAACCGACAAATGTTTCCTCGGTGTGCACGGTGGCATCTTCGATGGGTCCTTCACCGGTTCCTTCCGAGTCGACTATTCGTATATGGTCCAATCTCGGCATGGTGAAGTCGGGGTTTGCCCAAGGGTAATAGTCAAAGCCATATGTCCACCACGAATCCCCTATCCAGTATGCGTAATCCACGATACCGTCTGCGCCAGGTTCGTCTTGCCCTGGGCCCCTATAATAATCGGGTTCGGTGTGATCGCTCCAGTAATTACCTCCGTGGGGGTATGGAAGGTTCCATCGATTCTTTGTGGTATCAGGTGGTCCCCAACCATACAGGTAATGTGCATGGCGGCGATTTTCAATGAACCGGTTATGATATATGAAATTGCCTTCAGTACAATAAGCAATAGCTAAACCGGTATTGTTGTTATAAGAGATGGTATTATTCGCAATTATGTTATTATCACCCCAGATGATAAGACCGTCATAGTTGTTTGTAATAGTGTTATTACGTATATTTATACCACTTGTTGTAGAGACAGTTATGCCTATATAAAAATTCTTTATGGTGAAGTTGACTATGATTACGTTTCCAGACCCTATCCAAACCCCTTCAGTATATAGTCTGCCTTCACCGTCTATGATGGTTTCAGCAGAACCGTTACCGATAAGAGAGATCTGTTTACTAACCACTATGTTCTCACGGTATTCTCCGGCCCAAACACGAACGATATCACCTGGATTTGCAGCGTCCACACCTTCCTGTATCGTCAGAAAATGGCCGTTACCGCCCTGATCCACGATGATGATCTGCTGACCCTCAACGGTCTCCACAGGTATGTATACCAGACCGACAAAGCTTGCGGTTATGAATGCACTAACGATTAATAAACTCGTGTGCTTCGTGTTCATGTTTCTCTTTACCTCCTTTTTTCGGATAAGGAGACATATGAAAGTCCGGTGTAATCAAATTTTCGGTTATCAACCGATTTGGAACAACACACTATAGAGGATTCCATCGTATTTTGCAACCCATAAGGCTGTACCCACACCTAAGCCTGAATTTATTCACTACACCACCATATACCTCCGCCGGCTAGAAGACCCACGATAATTTCGTCCCATGCGAAGGATATAAATATGCCCGGGAGCATGGGTACGAAGAGGTCTGGAACATGACACTTAGCGAAGGAAGCAAGGATAAGATAGACAAGTTGATCACGGACTGGATGGTAGAGGATAAGATACCCGGTGTCAGCGTGTCCGTAGTGGACAAGAACGGGATCGTGTACTCCCAGGGGTACGGCTCGCGCCAGCTGAAGGATAATCTGGCGGCTACCGAAGATACACTCTACGGCATAGGTTCTTGTACTAAATCATTCGCCGCCCTGGCGGTGATGCAGCTGGTGGAAAGGGGGCTGTTGGATACCGACGATCCGGTATCAAAATACCTTCCCGTTGATTTCGGTGGTCAAAGGGTAACGGTGCACCACCTGCTCACCCATTCGTCGGGCATACCGTCCCTTGCGGTGAGCGAACTCCTCATCGACCGCTTGATCGGTATGGACGAAAGGGGCACACCCATGGGCGGTCTTCGGGACTTTTACAGGCACGTTAACGGGGCGGCGGACGAGATAGCCGCCGAGCCGGGTCACAGATTCTTCTACTTCAACAGCGGCTACACCTTACTGGGTGAGCTGGTGAGGGAGCTGAGCGGCGTTCCCTTCGAGGATTATGTTGTAAAGAACATACTCGAACCCCTGAAGATGAGCCGCTCCACCTTCAGGAAGGAAGATTTCGAAAACGACAGTGACGTTATGACACCCTACTTCATGCACGAGGACGGCCCGAAACCCACAACCATACCACTACGTGAGCTGGGTTACGCACCCGGCGGCCTCATGAGCTCTGTGAACGAACTGGCCAACTACCTGGTCATGAACATGAACGGAGGAACCTTTGAAGGTAATAAACTCCTAGACCGTAAATCCTTGAGTTCGATGCACGAACCTTACATCGACAGACCCGGCGGCGCCTACGGTTACGGATGGTCCGTGGACGAATTCATGGGAGAAAAATTCGTGGGTCACGGAGGCTCCATAGCGGTTTCCACCGCCTACATGGGCTTTACCGGTGATATGGGTATGGCACTTTTGGTTAACACGGCACCGTCAACATCACCCCAGCAGATAGCGAGGGCATGTTTTTCCGTTGCCAAGGGGCGTGATCATAAAGCGGACGTGCCCTATTTCCTACGACGTGAAAGGTTGCGCCGTCTGGTGGGCGAATACCATTCGTATCGCGGGCTCAAAAAGACGAAGGTGGAGCCCCTGGGGGGCATACTCAAACTTACGTTCCTGGAGCGACTGGAACAGGAAACATACGCACTGGTACCCGAACAAAAATTATTGGAAGGCTACAGGTTTCACGCCCCCATGGCCGACGGTACCATGGAACCGGTGGTATTCGATGTGAATGATGACGGTATCGACCTCTACATAGGCCGATGGCGATTACACAAAAAGTAACTATCCCAGTTCTATCCCGGGGGTTACCGTCTCCCTTATCTTGCGTATCTTGAAGTCGTCTTCGATTGTAGTGATAGTATCCATCCTTTCTATACGCCGTGCGGCTTCGTAGGTATCCAATGGTACAACGATCAACGGTATACCGGCCCTATCCGCCTTGGAGATGATGTTGCACGGTGGTATTATATCGTTGGTGAGTATTATACCAGCGGTGTTTTCATCCAGGCTGGCAAGTATTACATCCGAGCGATCACCGCCGGTAACCATCAACTTGCGTGCGTTGTGGAAACGTGGGTTCCTGACCATCTCGCCCACGCTAAGGGCACCCACGAAAACGTGTTCCACTATGTTATCCAGGCCTGACTCTCCCGCGAGCACCTTGCCGAAGAGCATGTCGTTTACCAGGCTAACCCTCGTAAGGTCAAGGTCATCTATGTACGGTATTACCCCCAGAACGTCGATACCCAAAGCCTTTATCTCGGGGAGTGCGAAATTTTCCATGTCCTCCACGGAATCGACCTTGTTCAGTACCGCTCCTTTCACGGGTATGTCCAGTGCGTCGAAGTATCTCGCGCATGCCGTCAGGTCATCCACTATATTTGTCCTGCTCCCGGGGGCCACTATGATAACCTCACCCTCGATCATCTCGTACAGTGAGGCGGGGTCCAGGGATAACGAGGAGCCGAAGCGCCAGTCGTGCCCTGTCTCAACGATAACGGATTCTCTGGTAGACGATAGTTCACCGATACGTTCCACGATGATATCCCTTATGGTCTCCTTGTCGTATGCGTATTTTATCTTTGAATGGTCGAAGCCTATACAGAATTTCTCGTATTCCTCTTCCAGTTCCAACACGTTCTTGAACAATTTCGCGTCGTAATCTATCAATCTCTTCTTCTTGTATATCGGTCTGTCCCCGAAGGGTTTGAAGTAGTTGTATTTACCGGGTGACGAAAGTGCGATACCCAGGCCTATGGTTGTCTTGCCGGCTTCCTCTTCGGTGGACGATATTATCAGGTTTTTCATTTTACTTCACCTCTCTTTTCAGAGTTATTCTTACATCTACGGATCTGCAGCCCTTACCGTGGTCAAAGGCCTTCACCGGGTTCAGGTCGATCTCGGAGATCGCATCGACCTCCGTGAGAAGGAATGATACTCTGTGAACCATATCGGCAAGAGCGTCGATGTCCTTCCTCTTCTGACCTCTGGCACCCACGAGTATGGGGAACGAATTTATCTGACCTATCAGCCGCCTTGATTCTCTTTTGGAGATGGGGGCGACCCTGAAGCACACGTCCTTCAGTATCTCAACGTACACACCCCCCAGGCCGAACATCACCACAGGCCCGAAGGAAGGGTCGGTTGAACCTCCGATTATTATCTCCTCACCACCCTTCAGCATCTCGGCAACGGAGATCCCCCTTATACGTGCATGGGGGTATTTACTTCCACTGCTGGAGATGATGGCCTGATATGCATCTATCACCTCATCCCTGTTCTCCAGGTTCAGGGCTATCCCGCCCGCATCCGACTTGTGTATGATGTCCTCGGATACTATCTTGAGAACCACGGGATAACCTATCCTCTCGGCGGCATCGACGCATTCCTCGAGTGTTCTAGCTATCTCACCCTTTGCCATGGGTATGCCTGCCATCTCGAGTATCTTCCTGCCCTCGTCCTCGAGAAGCATGGTACGGCCCTCTTCACTTATACCTCGGACCAGTTCACGTATTTCCCCGAAGGGGATATCGGGTGCCTCCGGGGTATCCGCACCTTTCAACCTGTCCACAGCCCTTTTCCTTCTGAAAAGAGCGCCCATGGACGAAAGTGCCTCGTCGGTTTCCGTGAACGCGGGGACACCCTTTTTTCTCAGCCAATCGACGCATTTTCCCACGAAGTCGCCACCTATAAAGGTAAAGATCATGGGTTTACTGCCACGGTACTCCCCGTACAATTCACACAATACCTCCGCCGCCTCCATGGGGTCGCTTATACCTGTCTCGCAGTACAGTGCCAAAACCGAACCTATCTCTTCCGCCTCCATGGCGGCCCTCACGGCGGCCTCGTACTGGGCCCTGCCCGCCTGCCCCGTCAGGTCCACGGGGTTTTTACTCGAGCCGAAGGGCGGTATCTTGTCACCGAAGACCTCCTCCAGGAATGTCTGGTCGTCCAGGAGAGGTATATCATGGTCCTCGGCGGCATCCGCCGCCAGTACACCCACACCACCGCCATTGGTGATTATCACCGTGTTATTTTTTACGGGTAGCGGTGAGGACGATAACACCCGTGACCAGTTGAAGGCGTCGGTGAGGGTTTCCCCACGGTGTACCCCCACCTGCTCGAAGGCCGCACTGAATACCCTGTCGCTACCGGCGAGAGAGCCAGTGTGGGATGCAACGGCGGTGGCCCCCTTTTCCGAGCGACCGGCCTTTATGACTATCACCGGTTTATGGTTCGGCATCCGTTTTATCTTTTCCATGAACTCCGCCCCATCCTCCAGTCCCTCCATGTATACCATTATGGCTTCGGTGTTGTCATCCTTCGAAAAGTAATCTATCAGTTCCGTATCGTTGATATCTGCCTTGTTACCCACGCTGACTATGGCGGATAGCCCAAGGTGCTGCTCTGCGGTCATGCCGATCATGGCTATGCCCAGGGCACCGCTCTGGGATATCAGGGCGATACCTCCCTTCTTGATCCTGGAGGGCCCGAAGGTGGCGTTCAGGTTTGCTTGGGCCGAGTATATACCGAAGACGTTGGGCCCCAGTATACGCATACCGTATTCCCTTGCGATCTTTACTAATTCCTCTTCTTCTTCGACGTCTCCCACTTCGGCGAATCCCGAAGATATTATTATGATATGCCTGAAGCCCTTTTCACCGCACTGTAAAAGTGTGTCCTTCACGTACTTCGCCGGGACGACTATCATCCCCAGGTCCACGGCTTCCGGGAGTTCTTCAACGGATGTGATAACATGGTGTCCGAGTATATCTCCACCCCTGGGGTTTACCGGGTACACTTTACCTGTGTAACCCGAATTGATTATATTGGAAAACAGTGTATGGCCGACCTTGCCCTCCACATGAGAAGCACCTATGACCGCTATGGAATCCGGGTCGAATAGCCGTGCGAGGGGATGTTCTTCCATGGGCATATGATGGGGGGATTTGCATCAACGTTATTATACTTTCGGAATCGAACTTTTTATATACACTTTGTCTTTTGTCCGTACCATGACATTTATCACAGTGTTGGAAACCATATTGCCGTATATAAGCGGGCTTTGGACCCTTTTCTGGGTTCTCATCGGTTTCGTGGTAACACTTCTGCTGGCGGAACTGTACGGACGCGACCGGATAAACAAAGCCATGAAAAGGATAGGCCTGATACTGTTGTTCGTGTTCATACCACTGCTTCTGTTCAGGATATTTTTGAATATCACCTTCGGCAGAGACGAGGTGATCTTCGCAGGGTTGACCTTCGGCGTTCTGTTCTTCATGTACGTACTCGCCTTCGTCCTGGGACGTTTAGAGGCGAACCGCTTGGATCTGGAGGGTATGGAAAGGAGGACGTTCATCAAAACCGTTCTGACCAACCAGGGTAGAAGCGCCGCCTTCGTGGGCGGTGCGATCCTTGCCATCGAGCAGTGGAGGGTGCCCGCGGCCATCTACATCGCCCTGGTGGGTATCGGCCTGTTCGCCGTCATCCCTTATGTACTGTCGGTAATGCACGGGAAAGAAACAAACAGTATCTCCAAGGAAGTATCTCCCCTCCCCTGGTTCTTGAAACTGTATCCCTGGTACCTGCTGTCCTTCGTGATAGCCGGCATAATGATACATCGTTCCACGGGCATAACAACGAACGACCTGGGAGACTGGGGTACGGTACTGTTCTTCATAACCGCGATCACCATCCCCGCGGGCCTGTACTACGTGGGCTCCGGTATACATTTCGAGGACCTGAAAGTGGAAGAGATGAAGAAGATGTTCCTGCGACCCGGTAAGGGGGAGGTTAGAGAACTACACTGGACCTCCGGCAGGAACGCTTTCCTGACAACCATGCTCTACACACCCGTGATCACCCTGTTGATATTCACACCACTACTTTTACTCGACTTAATACCCAGTCCCTGGTTCGTGGTGATCATACTCAACTCGATAATGCCAATAACCAGCACCAATATGTTCCTCATTCCATACGGGCTGAACACCAAGGGCACGGCACTGGCCGTAACCTGGACAACCATAATAGCGGTCCCCATACTCATGGGCCTGATAATCCTGTTCGAAAACATGGGGCTTTGAATAGGTGATAACATGAAGATACTGATAGCATTCTATTCCCGTTCCGGGATAACGAGACGTACGGCAAAGGATCTGAAGTGTTTGCTAGAAGAAAAGGGCGCCGAGGTAGAGCTTGAGGATATAACAGACCGAAAGGACCGCAGCGGTAAGCTCGGTTATGCCGCTGCAGGCAAGGACGCTTTCCTGGCCAAGGAGACGGAGATCGACGATGCAGTCCACGATCCCCGGGGGTTCGACCTTATCATCCTGGGAACTCCCGTTTGGGCGGGGACGGTAGCCTGTGCCCTGCGCACCTACCTTAAAAGATACGGTGAACATACTGATAGAGTTGCCTTTTTCTGTACCCACGGAGGGGGCGGCCCGTCAAAAACCTTCAGGGTGATGAAGGAACTGTCCGGTTGCGAACCCGGGGCCGTAACGAGCCTGTACGATAAGGACGTCAAGGCCGGGAAGCACCTTGAAGAACTGAAGGCTTTCTCGGAACAGCTCTTCTGAAGATACATGAGAAAAACTTATAATCATATCTCATGATGCCCGTTGCAAAGATAAATCAGGTGTGATCATGTTCAACGAAAAAGCACAGATGATGAAGGCGGACGACATACGTAAGTTACAGACGGAGAAGATGCTGAAGATGGTACGTTACGCCCACGATAACGTACCCATGTACAAACGGAAGTTCAAGGAAGCCGGTATCTCTATCTCGGATATAAAAGGTCTCCGGGACGTACACAAGATACCTTTTACCGTTAAGGACGACCTCAGGGATCATTATCCATACGGTATACTGGCCGTTCCCAGGGAAGAGGTGGTCCGATTCCACGCATCAAGCGGTACCACCGGCATACCCACGGTGGTATCCTACACCAGAAACGACCTGGACAAATGGAACGACCTTATGGCCCGGACCTACTGTGCCGCGGGAGCGAAACCCGAAGATATCGTCCAGAACGCCTACGGTTACGGACTCTTCACCGGGGGACTCGGCTTCCACTACGGTGCAGAAACCCTCGGCTGCTCCGTGCTGCCCACTGCCACCGGTAACACAAAAAAACAGATACAGATGATGTACGACTTCAAGACCACCGTTCTTGCATGCACGCCTTCATATGCCATATACCTGGCGGAGGCGTCCAAGAACTTCGGCTACAAACCCAGGGAGGACTTCGACATAAGGATCGGCATGTTCGGCGCCGAACCCTGGAGCGACGAGGCCAGGGCCAGTATCCAGGAGTCCATGGGCCTGAGGGCACAGGATGTTTACGGTATGTCGGAACTTTACGGGCCGGGAGTGGCCGTGGAGTGCCCCGAACAGAAAGGGCTTCATATATGGGCGGACGAGTTTTACGTGGAAACCATAGACCCGGTTTCCGGTGAGGTTTTACCCGAAGGCGAGAAGGGAGAGCTCGTGTTCACCATGCTGTCGAGAGAGGCCATGCCCTTGCTGAGGTACCGGACCAAGGATATCGCGGTGATCAACTACGAGGAGTGTGATTGCGGCCGCTGGCACCCCAGGATAATGCGTATCAAAGGGCGTAGTGACGATATGCTCATCATCGGAGGTGTTAACGTTTTCCCCAGCCAGATCGAGGCCGCCTTGCTGGAGACCCGTGGTATAAGCGAGCATTACCAGATAATCGTTGACAGGGACGTACTTGACAAGCTCTACGTCAAGGTGGAAGTGGACAAGGACCTCTACGAGTCCGAGGATTACAACCAGGAGGAGCTGCTCAAACGCACCTCGGAGAACCTCATAGCCGTACTCAATATCAGAGCGAACATCAAACTTCTGGAACCCGGAGCCATACCCCGTACGGTGGGCAAGGCGAAACGGGTCATCGACATGAGAGAGGAGCATGACAGGATAGAGGATGTGTGATACGCCCCTGGGGAAAGACCCGGTGACGCCGGGCCTGGACTGTCATATCATGCAGGGAGGCGACCGTACTGGCGGATAGGCAGCACATATTCAGAAGGTTTTTGCACTCCCTTGCATGGATCTTTTTGGTTTACTATCTGTTACCCCCGGAAATACACGGTTACAGCAGAAGACTGCTGTTGCTGGTAGTGGTCATGATCATACTGGGGTTCGAGGTCATACGACTGTACAAGGGCTGGTTGATATTCGGTATGAGAGGTTACGAAGGCCGTCAGGTGGCCGCCTACGCCTGGGCCACCATGGCAGCGGCGATAGCGTTACTGCTGTTCCCCATGCATCTGGCGGTGGTTTGTCTTCTGGGCATGGGCCTGATCGACCCGTTGATAGGCGAGGTACAAGAGCATCGACCGGGTCTCTACCCCTACATCCCGCTGCTGTGCTGGGGTATACTGGCCGTTATCGTGTTCGTGGTTCTGACGGATCATCACATGGTCGTGGTATTGATGCTGGCATGCATAGGCTCTGTGGTGGCCGTGATAGCCGAGTCACCCCGTCTCCCTATCGATGATGATTTCCTGATGGTGGTGGTCCCCCTGGTGATACTCAGGGGTGTGGAGGTTATGATGTGATGGTTTTACAACGGGAAATTAGCTGCTATCTCAATTGTACTGTTGGGATATGTGAAATGATGATTTAATGTGGAGGACATCGATCTATCCAGGGAGATGATATTCACACAGAGCATATGCGTATGTAAATGTTATATATACACAATAATATACCCTTTTCGGAGTTTATCAGATTCACCTCGCAACTTCCCATACCCCCACCCCATTGTACGTAATATTAAACCCCGTAACGGATGCTTGTGGACGGGCATACCGGTAATGCTTTGTGTACAGTTAAATATGTGTATATGAGTCTAGTACGTGATTAAGATGAGCCGAAAAACAATATCTCTAAGTGTCGACGAAGACATATTATTATCCATGGAAAGATCTGCGATGAACGGGGTTGGATAATGTCGAAACAGATAGAAAACTTTATGAATGAAGAAATAAAAAAGAACGGTGATCACAATGCAAAATCATGAACTTTGGACGGAAAAATGGTCTCAAGAAATCTTGGCTGAAATCGCTGAAGAACCGGATGCATATGCCGTAAGAAGCGTTGGTAACAGGAAAATCGAC
>JAFDTY010000099.1 GCA_019594055.1 Candidatus Haladaptatiplasma halalkaliphilum
CATACCTCTTTGTGAGATGTATTCTTATCCGGTGGATTCCTATGACCGTATCTCTCCTGAGTAGGAAGTATAATATTATAGAAAACGTTAAATAGTGCTGTTTGTTTATATGGGTAAGTAGAACCATAGGTGAACGTAATGAAACGTGAAAATACCAAGCTCATAGCCGCCTTCGCGGTACCGGTGCTGATAATCGCTGGAGTGGTGGGCTATCAGATGTACCGGGAAGAAGAGATACCCATAGAGGTGGACGAAGGATTCGCTGAGATGACCGTAACGGTGCCACCGTATCCAGAATTTGAAATATTTGACAAGGAGACAACTGCAACTACATATATAAATAACCACAATAATTCGATGAAATTAACAGTTCGGGCGTTTAATTGGAGAGCCACTTCTGGAGATATATTTATATCCGTAGAAAGTGAATTCGAAAGTTCTTTAGAGCCAAAAGATCTTATAGTAAAAGTTAGAACGGTAAATTCGCCAGACATATATAATACTCATAGAGACTTCTTAATCAGTAATTTACATGAACATGATAATAACACAATAAATTTAGAAACATGGGACAATCACAGAAATCTTTATGGCGCCAGAGGAGAAAGGGAATGCTTTATAGGATTTGATTTAACGGACAGAAATTTTCACATGGAAAACCTTGTACTTTGTGTTAGCTACCCCCTCTTGGATTATACTAAGGAAGATCTAGAATCACCCATAACCGTTGAGATCTCAGCAGTTTTACGGGGTTTATCCGAGGATGTTAAAGCAACAGTACGAGTTACCTATGTTCCGACGGGAGGCGAAGTAGGATGACACACGTATGTATCCGTACACTCCGAACGTTCGGACGACCCTAATACCCCTCGCCACGTCTTCGCCTCAGCAGGATGAATCCCACACCGCCGGCAATCACGGTGGCCATCAGCAGCCCGATCCAGGTGTTCGACACCCCCTGCTCATCGAGCTCCTGCCAATGCAGATACGGATACCCATTGTTCCTTTTGATGTCTATGTTCCAGGTATCGTCGAAGTCCCAACCCACGTCCGAAAAAGTGTTTTTGTAGGTCATCTCGTCCGTGGTTTTTCCCGCCGCGTAACCGGCAGTTGATACCTGCCCGCTCTTCTCCACATCCCAAAAGTTACCACTCATTACGTAATGGATGCCCGGTGTGGTCGTGCCACAAAAACCTTTGTCCGTGGGACCATCCGCACCTTCATAATATACGGCAACTGTAGAATAGCTGTTCATGATCTTACCCAGGTAATCCGACCCCACAAAGCCCCCGAAAGAAACCTCTTGGGAACCCCTTACCCTGGTTACCGTTCCCACGCTATAAGAATTGTTAACCGTTCCGAAATTGTTCATACCCACGAGGCCACCCCCCACATCCTCACCCCTGATGCATACCGATGCATAGGTTTTGCATATCCTACCGGTGTTCGATCCCACGAGGCCGCCCACGTAATATCTTCCGGTGACCCTACCCCTGAAAAAAGAATCCGAGATAGCTCCCGAATTCCAACCGACCATTCCGCCCACGATATTTCCTGTAGACGTGGTCACTCCCGTGGTATGGGTATTGTTGATGTGGCAAGATCTTCCGGTGACACCAACGAGTCCGCCCACGAACGAGTACCCGGTCACGTACATATCCACCAGGCCCAGGTTCCGCACCGTCCCTCCCCGATCCATATATCCGAAGAGTCCCACGTATTCGGTTTCAGGCCGGTTTATGTACATACCGACGATAGTGTGATCTCTACCATCGAAACTACCGGTGAAGCGGTTTTTGATACCCCCGATGGGTATGAAACCCGCCCCATCGTTCCATTCCCTTGTCACAGATGCATCTATATCGTTGACCAGTACGTAATCCGCCGAGAGGTCCTCGTTCATGGCCTGGAGTTCTTCCGGGGTGGATATCTCTATGGGGCTGTTTTCGATCATAGTGACATCCCCCGGGAATGCCTCAAAAGCGGTAAAGTGGATGACGGTAAGTAAAAAGATGACCAAGACAGTTATCACTTGGATACCGGGATTTTTTCCGTCCATATCTCTCACTTGAGTCTTACGGATAAACGGATTTCAACGTATATAAAGATTTTCGGTATATATGTCGGTCTTCGTGGTACTCAACTTGGATGACCATCCGGATTGGTGAAATATCCGCCATAGCCACCCCGATCGGTTCTTGAGGATCACTTTACGACGGTGGTTCCGGCCTTTTTAGCCCTCTCGAATATCTCATCCACTTCCCGGTCTTGGGAGGATGATCTCTGTCGATATCCAGGACCAGCTCTTCCATGGGATAGAGTGGTTATTCTCGGTTCATATCCATTTTTCCAGTAAGAATACCACACCTCCGATCTACACGTTCTCCTTGTGAATCGTAAGGTAAGTTACCTTCCCAGGATTGCAGGCAGTCCATGCCAAGTGCTTTTTAAGCCTTCAATTCGTCCTTCTCTTAATCCACAACCTCAGGAACGGGTCGACAATCTCACCCTCGTAAAGTATCCCGTTCCGTTCAAGGCTTTTCATGGTTCTCTGTACGTGGGAATTGCTCTTCAACCCATACTCCTCGATGGTTGTGTGAGAATGTGGTTTTTCCCGGTGGGCCAGGGCCTCCAAAGTTCTCCTTTGGAGCACGCTGTTTATATGGTTCCACGTATCCTCCAGATACAGGTCATTCGTGATCAGTACGTCCAACAGATCTTTTACCGAAACGGTCTGTTCCCCGGCCCGTCTTTGATTCCACAGCTCAAAGCACAGCTCTTTTGTCCTCATGGGATGCCCTTCGGTGAGTTCCAGTATCTCGTGGACCGTTCCTTCATCCAACTCTAAACCAGTTTTTTCAAAGGAACTCATTATGTACTCTTTGAATGGTTTTATTGGCAGTTTGCCGAGTTTCATTACCTTGGTCGACTGGAAAAAGGGCCTGTCACCATTTTCGAATATCTCCCTCAACATGTTCACCTGGGAACCGCTGAATATATAGGTGACCCTGTCCTGCTCCTGTATCACCGACCTAAGCAAGCGTTCCAGTCGGTTCCCGTTTAGTATATTGATTCGCTGGAACTCGTCCATGGCCACCACTATCTTGATATCCTTTTTTTCCGCCATGATCTGTGGAAAGTGCAACGCCTTCTCCAGGTCCCTCTCCGTTTTGACCATATCCAGAGACACGGACACACTCCCGTTTTCATGAGGTGTGAAGGAAGGTCTCAAGGAAAGAAGAGTATCTTTTACCATGGAGATACCCTTTTCAAAAGATGAAAATACGCTTCCTGCAGTACCGCTCACCACTCTATCCGCCAGGTCCGACACGCTGTTCACCCTGTTGAAATCGACGTAAACGGTAGGAATATCCTCGCCCAACCGGAGAAAGGATTCCATAATGAGACTGGATTTACCGTACCTACGGGGTGAATATATGGTGATGTTCTGACCGCTTTTTGCGCATTCTGTGATGATTTTCATCTCTCGTTCACGGTCTATGAAATTGTCACCGGATGCCAACAGACGATATTCAAAGGGATTTTCATTCATTTACACACCGTTTCAACTATACATAAATGTATAATACACAAGAGTATAAGTAATTTGCCCTTTGTATCCACCAAACCCATGATCACCTTTGATCAACGTCGGAGCGGAGAAAGTTCATCAGAACTCCTCAAGGGCAGGAACAGGCATTCTACACTTATTCGGAAGAGGGGGCTGGTTGAGGGCACACACACACTTTTTCGTCCCACCCTGACCTGCAATACCGAACCCCTTCACACCAGATCCCAGCATCTGTTTTCTCCGTGAAACCGTTCGTTCCAGGTGACCCCCGAAATCCTTTCCCCATACCTCCGGGACAGCATAAGATATCTTTCACATTCGTTTATCCCAAAGGCTCTTCATGGATATGCGCCATCTTGATCACAAAGGGGGTAAACGGATTTAAATGTGGGGCTAGCTGGTACTATCCGTTGTGAGGTATAATCAACGGGGTGGCGTATCCCGAGGTATTACTTTCGCTTATACATTCATAAATCGTCAATAATGATGATATCCCAAGTTTTTATGTCCGCCTTTCTTTTTTCAAGCTCTACTTTGATGTGAGGCCAATCTTTGATTGCAATGATAAAGGTATTTTTGTGAATTTTAACATGTGTCGTATCATCAAGGAGTCCCTTTCTCTCGTATATGTATTCTCCATGATGGGATTTATCGGTATAGCCGTACAGTTTCTTTGATAGTTTACTTCTCTCCGAATTATTGAGATTTTCTGTTCGGTAGGTGACCAATTTCGCTTTCATTCATTTGGTAGTAAAGAACCAAAACTTTATAAACTTTTACGTAATGGGGTTTACGTAAGGACGTGTTAAAGATGGGGATTCTAAAACCACGAACAAAGCCGTTGTCTATCAGAAAGGTAAAGGATACGATGGAGTATGCGAATAAGGTGTGTGAAGAGAAGATAAAGGCACTGGATAATTCGAAAGAATTATGCACATGTCCTATCTGTGAGAGTAGAGAGCATGTAGTCTATACTGGCACTAATA
>JAFDTY010000084.1 GCA_019594055.1 Candidatus Haladaptatiplasma halalkaliphilum
AGTATTAGATAGTACTATATAGTTGGATCGGGTTACGGGAGTGCTTGTTCAGCGGCCATATTTTCATGGTTGCAAAAGATGGTGTTATAGTCAAGGACACGACCTTTCTTTAATTTTTTAGTGTCCTTGAATAGTTGTGGATGACGCAACGAAATTAAAAATGAGTTGTGTCTTCCACTATAACCTCATGCAACATCATATAAAAGATGCCGTCGTTCACCTCATCACTCTGCCTTCCAGCCTGTAAAAGACCACGAAGACATCCATATCACCAGAAGTGTTACAGTAATGATGTTGGCATCACCATAACCACCATGTACACTCCTCTATGTATCTACGAGTGTACAAATAGTCGTGGGGAAAACTTCCGAAAACTCATCACTACACTTGCACCATCACTTCCCGCTTCCCGCCGCAACCGAAGTCTTTCATCCTACCAAAACCAAACACATAACCCCGACACCCCACTGAAACCCGCATTATTGTGTAACCATATTACCACAATCGTCTTAAATTGCGGTCAAAAAACTTATAAGTCAAAGGGCCTATCAACCCTCTACCCGAGGATATACGCAGGCAATGTGAAGGAATCCACGGACCACCGTCATGGTGCATCCGCGGGAGATATAAATAATATAAAAGGTGAATGAAATATGACACGAAAAGTATGCGTGATTGGGGTCGGCAATACCGACTTCAACTCCATGACTCCGGACGTGAGCTGGAAGGAATTCATGTACGAGGCGTGTAAAAAGGCATATGTCGATGCAGGGATAAACCCCAGAGAGGACGTTGACAGCTTCATCACGTGTGCCGAAGATTACTGGGAAGGATTCAGTATCTTCGACGAGTTCGTACCGGATCAGATCGGCGCCGTCCTGAGGCCGTGCTGCACCGTTTGCGGAGACGGTATACAGGGCCTGGCAAGTGCGTATATGCAGATAATGACCGGGTTGGTCGATACGGTAGCTGTGGAATCACACAGCAAGATATCAGACGCCCTATCCTATGGTGACGTCGTGCTCCATGCCATGGACCCCATATACGAAAAGCCCGTGGCGGGACAGGTTGAAAGGGAAAGGTTCTCCGGACCCTCATACCCTGAAAAAAGCCCGAAACCACTGGTCGGAAAGACTGACGAAAAAGGACGTGTACATCCCTATTACATAGCCGGTTTGGAGATGCAGCACTACCTGCGTTCCACGAAGACAACGGAAGAGCAGTGCGCCTCGGTGGTGGTGAAGAACAAGAGGAACGCCTACGATAACCCCATGGCGGATTACGAATGCTCACTCATTGAAGACGACGTGATGCAGTCGGAGTACCTGTTCAAACCCGTAAAGGAGCTGGACATAAGCCCCCTGGTTGACGGTGCCATATGCTTCGTTCTGGCCGAGGAAGGCGTAGCCAAAAACCTGGGTGTCGAACCCATCTACCTTAACGGGTTCGGATACAGCTCGGAAACACCCTGGTTCAGCAGCAGGGGTATGGATGCGGGTTATGCGACCATGGCTTCCAAGATGGCCTACAAGATGGCCGGTATTAAAGATCCCAAGGGTGCTTTTGATATCATCGAAGTTGACGACAGATTCTCATACAAGGAACTGCAGCATATCGAAGCACTGGGACTTGCTAAACCGGGTGAGGCAGCCAAGATGCTCGAAAACGGCGAGTTGGAAAAGGACGGTAAATTACCCACGAACATCTCAGGAGGTTCACTGGGCATAGGAAACTGCCTTGAAGCCACCGGATTGCAACGTTCCCTGGAGATAGTCACACAGCTGAGAGGATTTGCTGGAAAACGCCAGGTGAAAAACCCCGAAGTGGGATTGGCACAATCCTGGAGAGGAATACCCTCGGGAACAGGAGCGGCGGCGATATTCAGCAGATACCCGGAGGTGAAAGCATGAACAAAGTAGCGGTGATCGGCGGAGGCATGACCCTTTTCAGAAGACATCTGAACGAAACCGGTAAGGAACTGTCGTTCCTGGCTTCCAAGATGGCCCTGGAAGAGGCCGGTATCCAGAACTCGGACATAGACATGGTGGTCATGGGGAGCGCACCCTGTGCCTTCGACGGGATACACATGAAGGGAGAGAACCTCCTAGACGGCACAGGAGCAAAGAACAAACCCTATGTAAGGGTTTTCAACGGTGGCGGTACGGGAGTCTTCGCACCCATAGCCGGCTGGTGGCATGTTGCATCGGGAGTAGCGGATGTCGCCATGGTGGTATGCGAAGAGAAGATGGGCTCTTGCTATCCACATCCCCAGACGGCCTTCCAGACGATATGGGACCCCATACTGGACAGACCCTTAACGCCCAACCTGGTATGGCTATTCGCCATGGAGATGAACCGGTACATGACACGGCACAACATAAAGAAAGAAGACATCGCCCAGGTTGCCGTAAAGAACAAGCGAAACGCAGTGGGACACCCGTGCGCCCAGTTACCGGACGAAAACATTACCGTTGAGGATGTACTTAACTCGGAGATAATGGCCTGGCCTGTCAATCTACTTGACATAAGCCCGCCCAGTGACGGCGCCTCCGCACTCATACTGTGCAGTGAGGAAAAGGCCAAGGAGTTCACCGATGACCCGGTGTTCGTCGACGGCGTGGGCTGGAATATAGACAGTACCATGTGGACGAACAGGGACCTCTACTTCCCGGATTACGTGGCTAACGCCGCTAAGATGGCCTACAAGATGGCCGGTATAAAGGACCCGCGAAAGGAGATAGATTTCGCCGAACCTTACGACCCCTTCACCTACAAGGAACTGCATCACATGGAAGGACTGCTTTTATGTGATAAGGGAGAAGCACCAGTACTCACCCGTGAAGGAGTTACCGAAAGGGACGGTGACCTACCGATATGTCCCTCCGGAGGACTCCTGGGCGTGGGCAATCCCATAGCTGCAACCATGGGGCAGAAGGTATGCGAACTGTACTGGCAGCTGGCGGGCAAGGCAGGCAAAAGACAGATACCCGGCGACCCGCAAGTTGGCGTTGGCCAGGCATGGGGCGACATAATGCAGATGGGCACGGTGATAGTGCTCAGGAGAGGATAAACATGAGCGATACAAAGATAGAAGGACAGCCGGGGTATGCACCGGGCACCCACGTATCGGGGAGAGACATACGAGATAAGAAGATCCCCTACACATGGTGGGAAGTGGAAGCCCAGTACGCCTACAGTTTGGGGCCGGCGAATGCCAGGTTTCTTAAGGAACTCAAGGAAGGCAAGATAATCGGCAGGACCTGCAAGAAATGCGACCGGGTCCTGGTACCCCCCAGGATGTTCTGTGAATGGTGCTACAGCCCAACCAACGAGTGGGTATACCTGAAGGATACGGGAACAGTGGAAACATTCTCCATATCCTACCTTGACCCGGATGCAAACAGGATCGAGGAGCCCATATTGGTGGGTGTTGTTTCCATAGACGGTGCTTCACCGAAACACGGTTTCATGCACTACTTCGGTGAGATGAAACCCGAGGAACTACACATCGGCATGCGGGTAAAGGCCGTGTGGAAACCGGAAGAGGAACGCACGGGCTCGGTAAGGGACATCAAATATTTCAAACCTCTGAAGGACGGAGGTGACGAATGATGACCTTCTTCGAGAAGCAGACCAATCCCCTGGATCAGGCACACCATATGGGTAACCTTATGGTGGATAACATGTACACCAGCGGTACCGCCGGTAAAAAGTTCTTCACGCATCTGAAGGAAAACGACACCTTCCTGGCATCCCGTTGCAAGAAGTGCGGAACCACCTTCTTCCCGCCCAGACTGTACTGCGAGGATTGCTTTATAGAGATACCAGAAGAGGACTGGAAAGAGGTACCTGCCCAAGGTACGGTACGGCTTTTCACCATCGCGACATTGAACACCTTCGGTGAGAAGTTGGACGAACCCAAGGTCATAGGGATGATCGATATAGAAGGAACCGACGGGGCTATGCTGGGTTACATCGAAACAGATGAAACCAACAAGGATCTCATCGGGAGCAAGGTAAAGGCCGTCCTGAGAGAAAAGAAGGACCGGGAAGGTACCGTCAAGGATATACGGTATTTCCAGGTTCTCTGAACACCCAAACCCCTTTTTTCCCTTTTTTTCCGTCACCGAGGTGGCGGCCATTCTCTCTTGATATCGTAGGCACTCAGATTTTTTTGCGATTCGGGGGACAGTGGGTCACTCACGGTACCGCAGCGTTTACATTTCAGGTTCCCGTCAACGTAGAAGGCGGTGTGATTACCACAATTTGAACATACGAAACCGGTGGAAACACCCGCAGTCCTTTCTCCCCTGCCCTCGACCGCCTTGGGTTGCCTTATCTCGGACACCGGGCGGATCAGCCACCGCAAACATATCTTGATGTATCTGTATGTAAAGTAAACACCCATGAAGATGGTGAGCAGGAAGAACAGGTTGAGCATGGCTTCGAAGCCGTATGATAGTCTGCCCACCGCCGAAGTGAAGTTCCATACGAAGTGGAATAATATGCAGGAGTACAGGCCGTCCTTGGCGAACAGGTATCCGAATACCAACCCGGCTATGAAAGTGGGGGGTACCTTGTAAAGGTCCCATGAGGCAACGTGTGCAAGAGCGAATACGGACGAAGAGAACAGGATGGGCCATATCACGAACCTGTCCTTCGTTCCGAAACCCCCGAATAAGTACCTCTTGAGATCCGACCTGTCGTTTAAAACACCGTAAAATACCATGGGGAGACCGATGAACACCACCCTGACAGTTATCTCCTCCCACACCGCCGCCCGGGTCAGAGCGTACATGAAAGCCCACAGTTCGAGTTGGTCCAAACCCGGGGTGTGGTATGAAACTCCAGCCATCTGTAGTATGATGAGGTAGGTGTAATAAACGAACAACAGTGCGGAGAAGGTAAAGGCCAGACGAGTGAGGGGCGATTCTTTTATGCTGATCCTGCTCTCCCTGTTCCTTCGGTACTTATCATAGTACGATAAAAGCGCTTTCAACTCGACATAAAGTAGGTATGCGAAGGATACCAGTACCGAGAGTATGAGGAATACGGTGTACGCTGCGAAATGGTAACCGCCTATCTCCGCTACCGGGACGACCACGAAAAAAACAACGAATATGATGGTTCTGTGCACCAGGGTTTCGGGCAGTATGATCCAGGAGTAACCTGCAAGAACTACTATGCAGACCAGCATGAACAGCGTAAAGGTGATGATGGAAACACTGAACAGTATACCCTTTAATATGTTTCTGATCATCTGGAAATCGGACGGACGTTTTTCCCTGTCATCATGGTATCCGTAGGCACACCACATACAGCGTCCGTTTTCCATCTCGTTACCACAGCGGGGGCATTCCATGTAACCAAATCCGGATATGGTTATTAACAATTTTCCCCCGGGTCAGGATATCTTCAACCTTTTTTTTCCTTCACCTTCGAGGGCACCATCTTTTCAAGCTCTCCCCCGTTTACCTTGCGTACCAGGGCATCGCGAAGCTTGAATTTTTGTACCTTACCCCGTCCCGAATGGGGTAGATCGTCACATATGTCCACAAAGCGAGGTACTTTAGCACTGGCCACCTTACCGTATAGATGATCCACCACATCCTGGGGTGTCATTTCGGCCCCTTCGAAGAGTATCACTGCTGCAGCAACCACCTCGCCAAGGTCCTTGTCGGGAACACCGACCACCGCAACCTCGCATATGCTGGGATGTTCGATGAGGAACTCCTCTATCTCACGGGGATACACGTTGAAGCCGCCCACGATGACCATATCCTTCTTTCGACCCACTATTTTCACGTATCCCCTATCATCCATCTCCGCCAGGTCACCAGTGTGTAACCAGCCATCCTCAACCGTTTCCTCGGTTTCCTCGGGCTTCTTGTAGTAGCCCTTCATCACGTTGTATCCCTTGACCAGGAGTTCACCTGTCTTCCCTGTGGGTACGTCCTTTCCGTCATCGTCCACTATCCTGATCTCCTGATCCGGTAGAACTCTGCCCACCGTCTCCACCCTGTCTTTAACGGAGTCATCGAACCTGGTCATGGTCACGCTGGGAGAGGCCTCGGTCAACCCGTAAACTATCGATACGTTGCATCCCATATCCTCTATCACCGACTGCATGGTTTCCACCGGGCACGTGGCACCCGCCATTATACCTGTGCGAAGGGTGCTCGTGTCGAACCTTACCTTCTTCAACAATTCGAGTTCGCGTATGAACATGGTGGGCACTCCGTGTAGCATGGTTGCCCCTTCCCGTTCAACAAGCTGGAGTGCCGTTCTGGGCGAGAACTCCTCCAGGGGTATGATCGTACCCCCGAAGTTTACCATGAGTGTTATGCTTAGCACGTTGCCGAAACAGTGGCTGAAAGGTACCGGTATTATGAGCTTGTCCTCAGGATTCGTGTGCAATATCTCACCGGTGTCGTAGGAGTTTTTCAATATCTGATGATGAGTAAGCATAACCCCTTTGGGTTTCCCCGTGGTACCGGAGGTGTAAAGGATGAAGGTCACGTCGTCGGGATCCGTGTCTTCCTTTGCATTTATGTACTCTTCGTCCTTCTCCCAACCCTTGCCGTCCTCCAGGGCATCAGCGTATGAAACCGTGTTCAGGTTATCGCTGGAACCTTTAAGTAGTATTACGGTGTCAAGCTTTTCCAGTGACGGGCACACTTCCTCCAGGATATTCAGGAACTTGTACCTCCCGGCGGTATCGGTTGTGACTACCGCTTTTGTATCCGAGTCACTGAACATGTACTCAATCTCGGAACTCTTGTACCAGGGGTCCGTGGGTACCACCACTGCACCTATTTTTGGTATGGCGAACCATGCAACCACCCACTCGGGATGATTGGTTAGCCACAGGGCGACCTTGTCTCCCTTACCTATGCCTCTTTTTTTAAGGAAGTGAGCAAGCCTTTCTGCCTCTTCGTTCAGTTCACCATAGGTGATCCTCTTCCCTTCAAAGATAATCGCATCCTTCTCAGGGTGCTCGCGTGCCTTTTCTTCCAGAATACGTCCGAGGGTAGTTTTCATTTTCTCACCTTTGAAACGGTGTTTTTCCGTATCGCCAGTGGTTAATAAACATTACCGTTCTTTTACACCTGAACCCTTGAGGCCAACGGCCACGTATCCCGTGTGTCCCAGTATCTCGAATGACGGCCTCACACCACTCTCGCTCACCACTATATCCCTGTGAATGTTCTCGAATGCCTTTATGGCCATGATATCATGTTCGGCCATTTCCAGATAAACGCGCTGTAGCTGGTTAACGGTGGGTACGTAAGCCGCAAAATATCCGCCTTTCTTCAAACAGACAGAGGCCATCCCCAGAGCGTTCCATGGCTCCGGTATATCCACCACAAAAACGTCCACATCTCTTTCACTCACATCCCTTGTCACATCTCCGTGTATCGGTATCCAATTACCTCTGTTGCCGAGTTTGGCCATGTTGGAAGTTGCCAGTTTGAGGTGTTCCTCACGGATCTCGTAGGTGTATACCTTACCGGCAGGACCTACGGCCCTGCACAGAGAGGCACTCATCACTCCCGACCCTGCGCCGCCCTCGATAACCTTTTGACCGCACGATATGTCGCAGTGATGTGCTATAAGGGCCCCCACATGAGGTTGGATTATCTGTGGGCCTCTTTTTATCAGTTCGGGCACATCCTCCAAACGTGGTTTGAGCAAACGGAACGACTTCCGACCCATATCCATAACATCGCCCCAATCCCTTTCGGTAAATCGTTGTGTGTTAACAACGCCTAGCCCCGGGATCTTCTGTACCTCACCATTAACGAGTAAGACGTATTTCTCTTCCCGATCCCACAACATGACTCTTGTTCCAAGGGATATCATCTATACAACACCTATGGGGTCGATGGGATACTGTGTATATATTCTTACTGCCTGTAATAGAAAAGAAAGTGAAGGGGTTTAAGGGTAGTGTCTTTTGTCATCCTGCATAGGTGGCTGCGGAGGCGGAGGTGGTTGTTCCCATTGCTGGGCCGTATACGGTTGGGCCTCGGCGGTTTTACCACCCTTTCTCTTCATAGCGATGAGGGCGACAACCAGAATAACTCCTATGACCAACCCGATAATGAAAAGGAAAGGCATGATACTTTCCCACAAAGTCTTTTCCGATG
>JAFDTY010000016.1 GCA_019594055.1 Candidatus Haladaptatiplasma halalkaliphilum
TCGTTGAGGTGTCCCAGTATAACCCTCATATCCTCCCTCTCCCGAAGTACCTTCCTCATCAGCCCTGCAGAGGCGAATCCGTCTCCCGTATGGGTAAGGATGATCAAGTTATACCGATGTATGGTATCAAAAAATCTATCGAAGCTGGGATGGTCTGGTCTGAAAGTTTCTACAAAAGGGTGTAATTTTATTCCCAGCAACCCCATCTCGTAACAGCGTTCAATCTCTTCAATCGCTTCTCTCCCTCTTCGTGGGTCCACCCTTCCGAAGCCAACGAACCTGTCCGGGTGATCATTTACAGCCTTCTTGATAATATCGTTCAGATACGGGTATCTATCTCCCACCGCGGGATTAGGGAAGATGATAGATTTTCGAACACACGCCCTGTCCATGGCATCTATTACGCTCTCGGCGTCTTCCTCAGGGTCAAGGTAGGGCAACCACTCCCCGGAGGGGCCCAGATGTACATGTGCGTCATATATATCTACCATTTAACTCATCTCCGGGAGAAGTTCTCCCTTAACTGTTTGGTGAATTTCATCATCCGTTTTCCGTAAACTCTACATCTCTCCAGTTCACCGTCATCAGGTTTTCCTATGACCACGGGACCGTAGTGATCACCCTTCGAGTCACCCTTGACCACCATACCGTGTATCAAAAGAGCTTCAAGAATAGCTATCACTGTGGTTTCGTTACCACCGGCGGGATTGGCGCTGGATGCGAACGCACCTCCCACCTTGCCATCAAGTTTTCCATGATGTATTACACTTTCGTCCAAAAATAGTTTCATCTTTCCGGAAGGAAGTCCGTAATAGGTCGGTGAACCGAGGACTATCGCATCGTATCCCGGTAGGGAATCCATGTCGGTATCTTCAACCCTTCGAATGTCGATTTCACCCTCAAGACCACTATCTTCCATCCCTCGGACTATCTCTCGGGCCATCCGTTCGGTTGTTCCTGACCTCGAATAGTAACATACAAGTATCTTTACCATGGTTATCCACTCTCGAAGAACATAGTAAATGATATTAAAACGTTCGCCCGGGGCAGCCCCCCTTATATTCTGGGTTGGGACATCATCTCATCCAAAGGGTTTTGCACACCATTTGAAATCCCGATATAATGTGTTGCGATTAGGGGCCGCAGTATAAGGATTTCATTGCGACGACAACGAAGAAGACATCGATACCTTGAAGAGGGGGTCCGAGGATATTCTCAAGAGGTGGGAAGGACGGGCAGTGATGCCATATCAAAAACATGTTACTAACCACGGTTAGGATATGCCTATCATCACGTTAATCAATGGTATGTTAAGATCAAGTTGTACCATGGTTGACTGAGCGCTTGTTGGAAATTTTTAAATATGCATCTTCACCCTTTGATCTCCATGGGTAAACTATCAAAATACTCGGTAGGCCTTGGTCTGGTTTTTGGGGCTGCTATCGGGAGTGTTTACGGGAGGATAATAGAAGGTGCCTCCATGGGTCTAATATTTGGTGTTGTGATCTTTGCTCTTTCCAAGAGAAAAAATGACTCTTGAACAGTGAACACGTTATCATGCGAAAGTTCATAGGATGTTTCCGCTCCAGAAACGGAGCGGAAAACAATCAATTCAACGCATCCTTAATAGCCAGTTGGAAACTTCAAGAGAAAAATTACTTCGAGGAACTGGAGCAGTTATTCCGAAGGGAGTTGTGCCTTAACTAAATGAATACGAATATGTAAATTGCTTCCAAAATATCCTTGAGGTATTCCCGATCGCCTCTTTTAGACATAGACTATACTCCTTGAAATATCTTCGCTGACTTTGGGTATCCTTATACCTTTCAAACCTGCCGGAGTCAGTATGTCCACCGGGCGATCAAAGAGATCTTCGAGGTAAAAAACCAGGTCCATAAAATCATCGAAATTCGGTTCTTCGAACTCCGCTATTACATCAACATCACTCTTCTTATCTTCCTCCCCTCGAACACAAGAACCGAAGAGGCCGATACTTTTTACCCCGAATCTTTTCTTTATCTCGTCTTTATGCTTCTCCAATATATCTTTGACATTTTCAACCATGTTCAAACTAGATATGAATATATACCGTAAATAACGCTTTGCCACAAAAGTAATGAGAAGGAACAGGGAATCATTACTACAGTCAACAGAAACCGTTCGCAATCAAAAATGCATCATTCTGTTAAACCGGTAATATGTTATGGCAGACTTCTTCGACCCGGCCCCAACCGCCGCCCCCGGGAGTTTCTATACGGATACGCCAACCTTTCTTCATGGGTATATTGACCATGGAGTCGAGTGTCACCTCACCGTGATCGTTTATGAGGACGTTACGGCCCGTTGCACCGGCCCCGCCACCGTTCATGCCGCGAGGTCCGCTCACCCTCATCTGGGATTGCACGGAAAGTTCGCAATCCTCAAGCACTCTTATATCCCTGACTATACCATCACCACCTTGGTGAAGTCCCATGCCCCCCGAACCTTTACGAAGATGGTACGAGATCACCCTCAGGGGATATTCGTTTTCCAGCACCTCAACAGGCGTGTTTTTCGTGTTGGTCATGTGCACGTGGACACCATCTTCTCCGTTACCCATATATGACGCTCCGGCCCCGCCACCGATGGTTTCGTAGTACGTGAAACTGTCGCTGCCGATTATCAGGTTGTTCATGGTCCCTTGCCCTTCAGCGGGTATTTTCGGTAGTGCTTCACGCAAGGCCTCGAATAAGAGCTCCACCACCCGCTGCGAGGTCTCCACGTTGCCGGCGGAAACAGCCGCCGGGTACCCTGGGTTGAGGACGCACCCTTCGGGTATTTTAACCCGTACGGGTCTGAAAGTACCGGCGTTGATGTGGATATCATCCGGTATAAGACATCGGATAACATAGTACACGGCGGACAGGGTAACGGGCAAGGGAGCGTTGATGTTACCGTTCACCTGGGACGAGCTACCGCCAAAATCCATCTTCACTTCACCATGTTCGACCTCCATTTTCACCCTGAGCTTTACCGGTTCCGCCCATTCCATGGATGACTCAGCTGAATATTTGCCGTCGGGTATGGTCCGGAGAGATTCCCGTGTGCGCTTTTCGGAGTAATCCATTATCTCCCGGGTGAACGCCCGGTAGTCCTCTTCGCCGAACCGCTGCACGGTCCGTAAAAACTCAAGAGCGCCACGCTGGTTGGCCCCTAACTGGGCACGGATATCGCCCTTTCTTTCCTCCGGTGAGCGCATCTTTTCGAATATACGTAAAACGTCATGTACCATCTCCCCATCCCTCATGAGGTGTACCGGTGGTATCACTATACCTTCTTCTTCCAGCCGTCGGCTGTTACCCGGCATGGAGCCCGGGGTCGTTCCACCCACATCGGCGTGATGCGCACGGTTGACAGCGTATCCTATACACTGGTCCCGGTAGTAAACCGGCTTGATCAACGTTATGTCCGGTAAATGCGTACCGCCGGCATAGGGGTCGTTCAGCACAACCTGGTCTTCGGGTCCCATACACACCTCGTGGAGTACCCTATCGAGGGCGCACGGCATGGCACCGAGATGCACCGGTATGTGCTCCGCCTGGGCCAGTAACTTGCCGTCCCCTGTGAATATGGCGCAGGATTCGTCCATGCGCTCCTTTATGTTAGGTGAAAAGGCACTTCTTTTTAGCGAATTGCCCATTATCTCAGGTATTGCGGTGAATGCATGCTTCATCACCTCCAACCTCGACGGGCTCAATCTATTCATGACGGGCCACCTCCATGTGGATCATACCGTGTTCATCCACGGTAAAGCTCCATCCCGGAGGCACCATGATACTGGAACCGGTGTCCTCTATGATGGCGGGCCCCTTTGAGGACTTCCCGGGTGCCAGACCGTTCCGATAATAGATATCGGTCTTCAACCACCCTTCATGAAAAAGGCATTCTCTGGGGGGTGGGTGGTGTAGCTCCACATGGCTATAGGGGATGTGGGAAATACTCCTCTCTCCATACATCTCCACCTCGACCCTCACCACCTCTATATGGGCATCCTTCAGATGGTATCCGTATTCCCTGTGATGTTCCCGGTGGAATATATCTTCCGTTTCATGTGTATATGGAACATTAAGATGATGGCTCTGACCTTCATACCTCAGCCCCAGGTACACGCGGCGGCCGCCCTCCATGGGGATCTCTCGCTGCAGCTTGTCCATTGCTTCTTGTATCCCGTCACCATCCGACAGCCGTGTTAGCAACGTTCGTGACGAACGGCAGGTAACTTCACTCGTAACCATACCCAAGGCGGAAAAGACTCCTGGCATCGTGGGTATCATCACTCCCGGGACCCCCAGGGACTCCGCCAGTATCGCACCGTACAGAGGCCCGGCCCCTCCGAAGGCCAGGAGGGTAAAATCCTCGGGATCCAGCCCGCGTCCTACCGTGATCCCCCTTATACTTCTTGCCATCTTGGCTATGGATATTTGATAGATACCAAGAAGTGTATCATCTATTTTCGAGCCCGCCTGAGTCGATAGCTCTTTCAACGCTCTTTCCGCACCGGTCTTATCCAAATGCATCTTACCGCCCAGGAAGTAGGCGGGGTCTATATGTCCCATCAACAGATGAGCATCGGTGACGGTAGGGTCGTTACCCCCCCGGCCGTAGCAAACTGGACCCGGGTAGGCTCCGGCACTATGGGGGCCCACCCTTAACATCCCCCCTTCGTCCACCCTTGCGATGCTCCCACCCCCGGAACCTATGGTCACGATATCCACCATCTTCGATAGTATGGGGAAGCCGTCTATATCACCCTGATCTTTCCAGCTTAATTTGCCGTCCGTAACCGTTGACATATCGGCACTGGTACCGCCTATGTCCAGCGTTATTAGGTTCTTTTTTCCGGTCAAACGTGATATGTACGCAGCACCCGCGGTGCCTCCCGCGGGACCCGACAGTAGTGTATCAACAGGCGAGATGGTGTCGGGAAACTCCAGCGAGCCGCCCGATTTCATCATGTAGGGTCTAACCTCCAGTATCTCTTGCAGCTTATCGAAATACCCCCTCATCACAGGGGTGAGGTAGGCGTCCATGAATACCGTCATCCCCCTTTCGTATTCACGTATCTCGGGGGATACCGACGATGAGAGGGAGTGCTCGACCCCGTGCTTCGCCATTATCTCACCCACCCTGTTCTCGTGAACCTCGTTGGCGAATGAATGTAGCAGGCATATCGACGCGGATATTTTTTGTTCCTTGAGCCATAGTGCAAGGGCTTCTATCTCCCGGACATCCAAAGGCTCTATCTCCTCGCCATTTGCATCCAGCCGACCTTTTATACCACAGCATATGTGTACCGGAGGTTTTCTTTTTCTCACATGGGTGCTGTACAGTTCAGGTCGATCCTGTCTGCCTATGAAGAGTATGTCCTCGAAGCCTTTGTTGGTTATGAAGGCGGTCCTGGCCCCCTTGCCTTCGAGGAAGGCGTTGGTACCGATGGTTGTTCCGTGGAATATCTCATGGATGTGCTTGAGATCCTCAATCCCCTGCTCCACGGATCTCCAGGGTGACCCGGGGTCGGACGGCACTTTGTAATGTGATGTGCCGTGTTCTTCAAGTACCACGAAATCGGTAAAGGTCCCGCCCACGTCTATGGCCACTTTCATTGCCCATGGTTAAACACAGGAGAGGTAAATATTTTCTCAATGTCCTCTTACGGTTTAGAAAAAGGTTTTTTTCCCTATGTTTTCGGCCTATAAAATATTCCCCTAAGATACTTCAAACCAGTAGATGACGGAACTATAAGGGGGTTGATAACTGATAGGTACTGGGTTATAGTGCAAAACGAAACTTTTAGGACTAAAGTTTCGCTTTCCCCACATAGATTGAAGACACTTCCATACAAAAAGTAAGGTCTTCAACTATAAACCTAAAACTATTCCGTAACATAGGTAAATATTTATTATACTCCTTCACCTAACATGCAAGATGGTAACCCCAAGGAAGACAGCATCCGTGATCCTCATCGTTCTGATCCTGTCACTTTCGATCATCTTACCGCTCTGCAGCAGCGGGCTACCCCATGTGGGCGAGGATGACCATTATGTCAAGGGAGAATACGTGGAGGGGGAAGTCGCTTTCGTCTGGACCCTTTCCAGGGATCCCGAGGTCGATTATGCAGTGAGGGTAAACGTAGTGCCCGAACGGGAATGGAGGTACCAGATATCACCATCTCACTTTGTACTGGACGAGGGAAACCCCCACGAGATAGTCATGGTTTCCATACGTATCCCACGGACCCCTGAAGTGGATTCCATGAGTACCGAGATAGAGTTCCATTTCAGGGAACTGGGAACCGACGACGTACATCAAACTGATAAAACGGTGATCGTTAACGTCAAGGGAGTGACCCCTGCACCCGAATCGAACACCATAATATTCGGCATACGGAACCCCCTACCCGCACCTTTGAACACCCCCTACGGTGCCTTCGTACTCAACCTTGCCACCTGGTTCTTGATCGGATGTGTGTTCTACTTCCTGGTAAGTCCCGTAATCCACGGATTCACCAAGAAGACAAAGACCAATGTGGATGAGGTCATCATACGGATGATAAGAAAGCCGCTTCTGCTCCTAATATTCCTGTACGGTACCCTGGAGTCCTTGATGAAATTGAACCTCCGACTGGGTATAAGGACCACCATCTATCAGGTATATCTTTTGACCGTCGTTATCATAGGCATCCTGGTAACCTACCGCATATTACTGGCGGTCCTCAAGGAGATAATGAACGAGAGGGGAGGGCCGGACTCCACCTTCGGAAGGGTGCTCAAACCGGTGCTTGAAAAGATGGTGGGGGCGATCTTGCTTGTAGCCGGCCTCATATTGGTCTTCCACTCCCTGGGAGTCGAGGTCACCGCGCTACTCGCGGGCGCCGGTATAGCCGGTCTTGTTATCGCCTTCGCCGCACAGGACACCATGTCAAATTTCTTCAGTGGCATGCACCTATTACTCGATAAACCCATAAGGATAGGCGACATAATCCTGCTGGAAACCGGTGAATACTGCCGTATCGAGGATATCGGTATGAGGACCACGAAGCTATACAACATAAGGGACCACGAGGGGATCATACTACCCAACAACAACCTGGCGAATCAGGCCATAGTTAATATCGTGGAGCCCGACGCGACCATAAGGGCTCGCATCGAAGTGGGTGTGGCCTACGGCTCGGACGTTGCCAAGGTGAAGAGCATACTGTACGAGGTAGCCACTGATCACCCCGACGTGATGGAGGACGACGTACATAAGACGAGCGTACGATTCAGAAAGTTCGGCGACTCCAGCCTTGAATTCTCCCTGCGGATATGGGTCAATCAGGTGATCAAGCAGTGGGGTGTTATGAGCGATATACATGAGGAGATAGACCGAAGGTTCCGGGAGGAAGGCATAGAGATACCGTTCCCCCAAAGAACCGTCTGGCTCCATCATATGAAGGACGAACCCAAATAGTTACGGAAGCTCTTCAACAAACATTTTAAACCCTACATACCTTATGTCATAGCCATGGATACCGACATGCTCAGGCTTTTCAGGGAATGCGCCCTTGTGGTTGAGGACGAATTGAAGGGTATCGATGTTACTTCACTCAGGGTCACGACGGGCATGGGGGCCGACGGAACACCCACAAGCGAACTTGACCGTATAGCGGAGGATGCGGTTTTGGATCACCTCAATGAAAGGACGGCCCACGGCATACTCAGCGAAGAGTGCGGACTACTCCGGGGTCGAAAGGAGGGGACCATAATAATTGACCCCATAGACGGTACCAGCAACGCCCTGGGTGGCATCCCGTTCTACAGCATATCACTGGCCTTCACTACGGGAACACTCTCCGATACCGTGGTGGGGTACGTTAAGAACATCCCCCTGGGAAGGGAGTATTATGCCATCAAGGGCGAGGGTAGCTATGTGATACCCTCCGGTGGAAACTTGACGGACAGTACCAGGATTTCAAATTTGGCCCCCAACGACGAGTTGAACTTTTCCGTTTACATGGGTATCAAGGCACACCCGGATTCTTTCAGGATAGCATCCCTTGCCAGGAGAACACGCTCCCTGGGTTGCGCTTCCCTGGAGATGTGTATGGTGGCCGAAGGTACCTTCGACCTTTACCACGTGGTCACCATCGACAGGGAAAGAAGCCTGAGGATAACGGATATAGCTGCCTCCACCCTGATACTGAGGGAGGCAGGTGGCGAAGCATACCAGTCCCCCTGGGACCCCTTGGATATGGAGCCGGACCCGAGGGCCAGGAGAGATGTTATCGCCATGGGGGACATGGGGATAAAGGAGGTCATTACATGAGTTTGAATTTCGGAGTTTACGGCTCGGGGCACAGTAGGGAGATTTTGGACGTGATCCGCGCCTTAGAGGCCAATCACCTCACGGGCAGGATGATGTACCACCGGGAGATCGCAGGCGAACTTGGAATGAAGGGGCACACACTGGAAGAGATGCAGTCTTCTGATCTTGATTTCATGATGACCGTAGGCGGGGATGGCACGATACTCAGACTGCTACAGAAGGCTGATTTCAACATACTGGGTGTGAATACCGGAAGGGTTGGATTCCTCACCGGTATCGAGCTCTCCGAGCTTGACGATGCACTCGAGAGGATGGACAGGGGAGAGCACTTCATCGACGAGCGGATAAAGCTTAAGACGGTGCTCAATGGTAAAGATATAGGCGAGTGTACCAACGAAACGGTGGTCCATACCGACAGGGTGGCCAAGATAAGGAGCTTCGAGGTGCTCCACGGCGACAGGTTGGTGGACAGGTTCAGGGCGGACGGGGTGATCATAGCAACTTCCACCGGGTCCACCTGCTATTCCATGAGCGCCGGGGGACCCATCGTGGATCCGAGGGTAAATGCCTTCCTTATCGTACCGCTATCCCCCTACAAACTTGCCACCAAACCCTATGTGGTACCCACCGACCAAGAGATACGTATACGCCTTACGGAGAAGGGAAAGACCTGCCTGATGGTCCTGGACGGTCAGAAGGAATGTACCGTGGATGACACCGACGAGCTGATATTCAAGAGGGGGGACAGGACGGCAAAGTTCGTGCGTTTCCAGCATGATTTCTACAAACGCGTACGTAAGAAACTGGTGTGGAAATGAGCCTCTTCGCCCGTAAGGAGATAGATGGTATTTCGGAAAGGACGTTGACCATGATACTGGAATCCTCCAAGGACTGTTATCCAAATGAATTCGCCGCAGGCATGAGGGAGATAGACGGTATCATATCAGAGTTGATCCTGGTCCCGGGAACCATCACGAGTCATCGTAAAGCCCTTCTCCAGCTCCACCATCTACCCATAGATTATTCCATGGTGGGGATCGTACACAGCCATCCGTCCACCAACATAAACCCTTCAAAAAATGATATGATCATGTTCGGGAGATTCGGGCGAGTGCATATTATCGTGGGCGTACCCTACGACATGGGCAGCTGGCAGGCCTACGACTACAACGGCAGGAAGATAGAATTACCGGTCCTATGAGTTCACCAGCTCGAAGTAAAATTCTTCTATCTGCTCCGCCACTATATCCCAGGTGTACCTTTCCAATACCACCTCTCTGCCGGCCCGCCCCATCCTTTTCGCCAGGCCGGGATTCTCCAGGATCGTTCTGACCTTGCCCGCGATGTCTATTGCCTTCATGGGTTCAGCCAGGAGACCGTGGCGCCCTTCGATTATCACCTCACGCACACCGGGTATATCGGAGACCACCACCGGCACCTCCGATGCCATTGCCTCCAGTGCCACTATACCGAAGGCCTCCAGGCGTGATACCGACGGGAGCACGAACACATCCGAGGCACCGTAGTACTGGGGTAATTCATCGTTGGGTATTCTACCCGGGAATATCACCCTGTCCTCCAGGCCGAATCGTTCCACGGTATTCTTCAGTTCCTCCATGTAATCTCCCGAGCCACCTATTATGTACTTGACCCCTTTATCCAGATACCTGGCGGATTCCACCAGATACTGAAGTCCCTTGTGGTAGACTATACGCCCGACGTAAAGTACTACCTTCTCGCGATCCGCTATACCGTGTTTCTTCCTAACCCCGGAGCCATCGTTATGAGGGTTGAACGTATGCGCATCCACCGCGTTAGGGATCACCCTTGCGTCCTCCTGCCATACGGTTCTCGAGGTGGCACCGTATGTATCGGTTGTGGTGATTATACCCTGGGATTTTTTGACCGTATAGGTGGCCAGGGTGCGCTGGTAAATTTGTACCATAAGCGGTCCGAAGAGAAAGGGCAGTTCAAGGTCACAGTGATATGTGAGTGCGAAGGGGATATCTGCCTTATGGGAATATTTCGCGGCGAAAAAGCATGAAAGGGGCGGGGGTGAATGCCCGTGGATTATGTCGAATTCCTCATCTTCAAGAGCTCGGGCGATGTTCAGGTTGATGGGGGTGGAGAACAGGATTGTCAGGGGTTTGATCCTTTTAACCTTGATACCCTCCACCACCTCACTATCAACGGTATCGTCCAGAAGGGTGGTGAATACCGTTATATCGTGTCCCCTCTTCTTAAGATGCTTGGAGAGCTCGAGAACGTGAGATTCGACACCCCCGAGATGGGGGTAGAAATACGGTGATATCTGTGCTATCTTCATCTTATCCTGCTTCTTGGTCCTATTTCTCCGTCCGCCAGTGCCCCGGGACCTATAAAGGTATCCTCACCTATTATGGTGCCGGTGTTCATCATGCTGTTTATGCCGGTTTTTACGTTGTCACCCATTATCACACCGAGTTTCCTCATTCCGGTATCAACACGCTCATCCCGATGGGTGACCACGATGTTCCTCCCGTCCAGCCTGAGGTTGGCCACCTTTGCCCCGGAACCGAAATTGCAGTTCCGCCCTATTACGCTGTCACCCAGGTAATTATGGTGGGGAATATTGCTGCCGTCCATCACGATACTGTTCTTCACCTCTACCGCATTCCCTACCTTGCACCGGTTCCCGATGGAGGTACAACCTCGTACGAGACAATTAGGGCCTATGTCCGCGTTCTCGCCCACGAAGACGGGCCCTCTGATATAGCTCCCCTGCCTTACAACAGTTCCCTTGCCTATGGATACCCAACCCTCCAGGTGTACACCCTCCTCCACCTCGCCCAATATCATTTGTTCCTCCTTTAATGAACGGAGTATCTGGCTGTTGGCCTTGAGAAGGTCCCAGGGTCTGCTCAGCTCTATCCAGCTATCTTCATTCAATCTGTGTCCCGTAAGCTCACCTTTGGAGATCAGGTATTTGAGGCTGTCCGTTATCTCGTACTCGCCCCTGGGAGACATGCCCGTACTCTCTATCATTTCGAATATGTCATAGGTAAAGCCGTAGAGCCCCGCATTTACCCAGTTCGAGACTGGATGCTCGGGCTTCTCCACCAGCCCCGTCACCGAGTCGCCGTCCATGTCCACCAAGCCGTAGCCCTTGGGATCCTTAACGTTTGCCACGGCTAACATGGTGGTGTTTCTTCCGGTAAATCCTTCCATAAAGGAGACCAACGCGCCTTCCTCGAGTAATATGTCGCCGTTCATGCATATGAAGTCTCCTTCCACGAAACGTTTGGCGATGGAAATGGCATGTGCCGTACCCAGGGGTTCTTCCTGCTTGGCGAAGGTTATATCCGTCTTTTTCGAGCGTAATCCCTCCTTTATCTGGCTTCCCTGCCAACCCACCAGTACGATTATCTCGTCCACCCTGCCATCCAGGGCGTCTATGGTGTGCTGAAGTATGGGTTTTCCCGCCACGGGTAACAGTGGTTTCGGCGTGTAAGCTGTCAGGGGCCTCATCCTTGTCCCCACGCCTGCCGCCAGTATGAAGGCTTTCATCTCATGGCCTCCTCCAGCATATTCTTCGCTTCATCCATTATCATCTCCAGTGTGTTCTCGTCCCTGGCCTCCGCGGTTATCCTTATCTTGGGCTCTGTTCCGGAAGCCCTTGTGAGTGTCCAGCCATCTTCAAGGTCCACCCGTATTCCGTCCACGAGTTCCAGTTTATCATGCGGATAGATATCCATGTACATACATACCAATCTTTCCATCACATGCTCGCCGTTCTCCACCTCAACAGCTCCCGTCTCCCGGGGATAGGTGGGAAGCTCGTCCCTTGATACCACCAGATCCGTCTCCTCGTTCATGCAGACCAGCAACGCCGCGGCGTACACTGCATCGGGAGCGTAGCTAGTTTGAGGGAATATCCACGTTCCCGATGGTTCGCCACCGAATTTCGCACCGCTGTTCTTTATCCCCTCGGCAACGAACACGTCCCCCACCCGGGTCCGGATCACCTTCCGAGCCACCTCCTCAACCACCATGGACGCATTCACGGGTACCACCACCGACTCGGAGTACCGGGAGGCGAACAGAGTCAGCAGTGTATCTCCCCCGAGATACCTTCCCTGGCGGTCGAAGGCTACCATCCTGTCACCGTCACCGTCATGGGCGATACCCAGGTCAGCTCCCGTGCTTCGCACCAACCGGCCCAGGTCCCCAAGGTTATCTTCGGTGGGCTCGGGATTATGTGCCGGGAAGAAGCCGTCGGGATTGGAGTTCAGGGTGATCACATTACAGCCCATCTCCTTCAGTAGGTATGGGGTGGTATCACATGCTGCACCGTTGGCGCAATCCACGACCACCCTTGAACTATGTTCCCTACCCACCATGTCCAATATGTGGGCTATATGATCCCGTACCGCATCATTGTAATGGCTCACACGTCCTACCGCCCTCCAATCCGGAAGTTCGACATCCTCGGATATACCCCTTTCGGTGGTTTCCATCTGGAGGGTATCGAAGGCGCTTCCGTCGGGGTTCCACAACTTTATGCCGTTGTAGGGCGCCGGGTTGTGTGACGCCGTCACCATGATACCGCAGTCGTGGTTCCTCGATGCGAAAGCCAGCGAGGGGGTGGACAGCATACCGGCATCGGTAACCCTTGCACCGGAAGCGGTGAGACCGGCTGTTAGAGCGGAAACCAACATCTGTCCCGACGGGCGCGGGTCCCTGCCGATTATCACTTTACCGTACTGTGAACCCACGACCTTACCTACTCGTAGGGCAAGGTCTGGGGTTATCTTCCGGTTAACTATTCCCCTTATTCCCGATGAGCCGAAGAATTGCATAATATCATTCTCTCGTTTTTTTCATACCACTGAGGTTGTTTCTGTAGAGGGATAATCTTCTGTTTAAAGGTTTTCGTCCTTTTCGGGGGACTTAGCCTGGTGTCTTTTTTCCTTTGCATACCGGCTTACCTTGAATATGATGTATATGGTTATCATCACCCCTGTGAGCACATAAGGGCCCCTATGGGGGAAGAAGAGGTTGACGGTAAAAAAAATGGAGGCGACCACTATGAATATCATTATCATCTGCTGGTACGTTACCTTCATGCCCGTGGTAAAGGAGTGGGGGATTAAAACCTTGGGGTCGCCTCAGAATATCTCACGTAGTATGTCCTTTGTACCTCGTAGATTGTTCAGGTCTCCGTCCCAGTCCTCCAGATATTCGCCGTATTCTTCCTCTATATGCTCGATGGTATCCCTTATCTTCCGCAGGCCGCTTTCGTCGAGTTTACCCGAATACATGACAGCCATGTACACATGATCACCCCGTTCCACGATTATATTGTTGTTGGCGAACTCCAGGCGGTTCAGCCTCCAGTCTCCTTCTTCCTTGAAGGAATCTTTGATGAAGCTCTGCACCGCCGTCAGCATACCCGCCAGGATATCATCGTCCATATCGGGTTTCAGCCGACGTGTGTTATGGGCGATCAGCAAGGAGCTGTTGCTTATCAAAAATACCTCTTCGATGATGGCACCGGAAGAAGGTTTATCTACCGGTGCGGGTGGTTTTTTGTAAAGCATGGTTCCCGCGATAACAGCGATGAACAGTACGGCGACTATGAATAGGATCCACCAGTTATCCGTTATCGGTTGAAGAGGGGAGGTTGCCACGGAGATCGTTCGGAAGGTAACAGTCTCTTCCCGCATGTTCCCTGCGTTATCGTATCCACGTATGTAAACTGTGTGAGTTCCTTGGGAAAGGCCCGTAAGGGTGTGTTCCGTTTCATCCCCTACGTTCTCCCAGTCACCCGTACCGATCCTTATCTCGTAATGTGAAATACCACTGTTGTCGTCTTCACCTTCCCACTGTACGGTTACCGTCCTTCCTTCGATCTCTTCGTTGGTCGATGGATACAGTATCCTCAGGGTTGGGGGGATGCCGTCTGGTATAACTGAAATCTCCTCCGACATCTCGCCCGTACCTAACAGATTGTATGCCTCTATACTGTAATAATATGTCCTCTGGTTATCCACATCGGTGTCCAAGTACTCGAAAGTGCCGTTGTCCAAGGAATCCTCGTTCATGTCGAGATTACCGCTTCTGGTACCCCTGTAGATGCGATAGCCAAGTATGTCGATACCGCCATGGTCCGAGGGCTGCTGCCAGCTGAGCATCACGCGGCCGTTGCCCGGCAGAGCGGTAAACATCAACGGTTCCGAGGGCGTGGTGTACCATGTGGTTACGGTGACGGATGTCTCCGGTGATACTGGCCCTTCACCTGCATCATTCAAGGCACTCACCCGGTAATGGTAAGTTTGCTCGTGAATGACATCGTCGTCTGCGTAGAGAGTTATATTGGCAGGACCTTCGTGTATCATACTATCTTCACCGTCATGAGAACGGTAAACCCGGTATCCTGTAACAGGCGAACCACCGTCGTCATCTGGAGGCATCCATGTGATCATGATCCGGTTGATAACCTCACTCGCTTCTACGTCTGTCGGTGCACCGGGCGTTCCGAAGGGAGTTGCGGATATTTCAAGGCTGTGCGGGGACTCCAGCCCCGCCTCGTTCACAGCGGTTACACTGTAGTGATACATTTCACCGTTATCCACGCTGGTATCGTTGTAGTACAGCACTGTTACATCATCGTGATAAGTTAACTCGCCCTGAACGGTACCCTTGTATATCCGGTACTCGATTATAGGTCTGTTACCGTTGTAGGTCGGTTCGTCCCAGGAAAGGTTGACGTATCCGTCCCCGGCCATCCCAACGAGGTCCAATGGTGCCGAAGGGTGCTGGGCCGGTGGAATAGGCATTGCCGAAACTCCCGTACCCGGTAGGGATTCGCCCCTCTCATTCACCGCCGTAACGTAATAATGGTAAGTCTCCCAGTTCTCCACCGCCGTATCGTTGTAGTGAACATCATCGGCCGTTAGGTTATCCAGTAATACCTCCTCGCCCGGACTAGTTCCCCTATATACCCGATACTCCGTTATCGGGAATCCGCCGTCGTCCCCGGGCTCGTCCCAAGACAGGTAAACGTACCCGTCTCCGGCCTCCGCAGCGGTGTTCTCCGGTGCCCCCGGTGAGTTGCCGGGTACCATGTAAAGGCTGCTCGGGGGTGACTCGCCTTGGGCGTTGACCGCTGTGACGTTGTAATAGTAGGTTACACCGTTCTCCACCGTCGTATCGTTGTAAGATGTGACGGGCGCGCTAACACTATCCAGATACGTTATATCCCCGGGGTCGAGACCACGGTATATACGGTACTCGATGATATCCGTGTTACCGTCGTGGAAGGGCTCTTCCCACGTAATATACACGTATCCGTAACCCGTTGTGGAGTTCAAATTTTCCGGTTCGGTGGGCGGTATGGGATAGGTGGGCAATACCAGTGGATAGTGATCGTAAACATCTCCGCCCACCGGATATGGGTCGTCAACGATGCCATCTCTACCGGGAATGTCCTGGTCGGGACCGCTGTAGTTGTCAGGTGCCGTCCAATCTGACCAGTGGTTTCCTCCTTGGGGATAGGACGAATTCCAGTGGTTATCGTAACCCTCGTCCCGTGCCTGTACGTGTGATTCGTTGAACTGCTCTCCCGCACCGTTGTTACCGACGAAGGAATTGGCATATATGTGGTTGCTGTGCGACCCCTCTATGATGTAAAGGCCGTACTCAATGTTATACCAAAAAACATTGTTGTGAATATCACAATGGGAGGTGTTCTCCATGTACATTCCGAATAAGTGATGGGAGAAGTTACTGTTCCTCACTGTTATGTAAGTGCAGTAGCCCATGCCCAATCCTGCAGTACCGTTGCCAATATTTAGGTTTTCGACTATCATGTTGGTAACGTTCCCGAGTATGATCTGGCCGTAATCTCCCGTTAATGTCTCGTCGTCCATATCGATATTCGTTAAGTAATATACCGGTAAACCGTTCACAGTATTGTTCACGGGTATTGTCTGTGTGGTATATGTCTCGAAATCTCCTGTTAAGGCTATACCGGAATTCCACATCTCGTTATCGTAGAATTCGTTATGATGAGAATGGTTCGCCAACAGGCTAAGTTCACGGCAATCCATGTGATTACGGGCGATATGGTTATTGTGGGACGATTCCAGGAAGACGGACACTTCTATGTCTGTAAAGAAGTTGTCCGATAGAACCATATCTTCCGAAACATTGATGTAAAGTCCCAACTGAAGAGAGGAAAAAGCGTTATGGTTGATGAAAAGTCTTCTTGAATTGTTCAAGTATATACTGGCCGGCATCTGTGAAAATTCATTCCATACTATTTCCGAATCCACGAGGTTGTCGCCGTGTATACCCATGCCTGTCGAACTAAAATAGTTGTTCTCGATGGTATTGTTGTGGGAGTTCATGAAAAAGAATCCCGCTTCATTGTCGGATACGTTGTTGTTCCGGAATATGGCGGTATCCCCTTGGAATAGGATGCTACCGATGGCGTTGTAGGCAAAGGTGTTGTTGGTAACGACGTTTCCTCGGGATAACACCTGAATAATGCCGGCGGTGTGCGGGTAAACCGGGTTATGGCTGTGGATGAAGGAGTTGTTGTTGAAGATCAGATGGTTGGAATTTGAGGCCAGGGTACCGTTACCGTTATGACTGCAGTGGTTATCCGTAAGTGATATATTTGTGGTACTCCCCAAAAAAATTCCGTTTTCAACGTTGTTACGTACCAAATTACCTTTTATGGTGGCGTTCAAAGTGTTTACCAGTCTTATCCCGTCGAGGGTGTTGTTATGCAGAGTGGATATCTCAGTAGATACACCGTGGGTTTCGTCGATATACACACCGTGAAGGTTTCCATGGCAGTCAATGTCAGTTATACGACCGTTGGTGATGTTATGTACGGCCAGTCCGGCACCGAAATAGTATGGATTGTCGGTGTTCGTGGCATTCGTCAGTTCGCACTGCCTCATGACGAAGTGCATGGTTGTATTGCCTACGTAGAAGGCATCGCCCCTGTCCCTCGCATTTATGTATATCCCCTCGATGATGAACGGGTCCTCTTCAGTGCCGTTACCGTCAACAACACCGTTACCTCAGGTGAACTCCGAATCATTGTTTATCCTTATATTTCCACGTTCGTTCAGGATCGGTTTTGCCAGTGGTAGATGATCCGCTACGCCTGTTGATAGGTCCACCCTATAGGGCCAGTCCACGATACCGTCATCATCCGCATCGTTGGTCTCGTTGTTACGGGCCCAGTCGTACCAATAGTTACCGAGGTACGTATCGTTCCACTGGTTGTAAGAGCCCTTATCGGCAGCCTGCGAGATGCCGGTGTCGTCGTACCTGTTAGAGGTACCGTTGTTGAAGTAGAAATTATTACCGTAAACAACGTTCATGCCGCTTTCGCTGTCCAATAGCAAACCTTCCTCACTGGAGTTGAAGATCCGGTTATAATAGATCAGGTTATCATTCGAACCCAAAAGTACAAGACCCTTGTTAAAGGAGTCTTTGATTGAGTTGTTCCGTATATGTGAATTGTCCGTGTTCGTGACGTTGATGGCATACTGGAAGGTTTCGACGTGATTGTATCCAATGTGTGTCGAGTTTGATGATTTTTGTTCTATACCCGTGATTGGACCGGAGAACCCCAGTATGTAATTTGAGATGACAGCGGTATAGTCGGAATCCGTCAATCTGATTCCATAATTCATTCCAACTATGCCATTTCCCCATATCTGGCCTTCGGTAACATTGTCAAAAATTACCCCATGTTCCGAGTTAAAACGTATCTGGTTTCCCCGGACCAGAACAGATGGGCAATCCCTAGAGTAAACACCTATCGAATTGGCTTGTATTTGGTTTCCTATCACACTGCCGTGGGGGGCATTGATAAGTATGATCCCTGCACCCATGTGGTAATCCTCATCAACGAATTCCGCATTGAATATCTCACATTCACGTATGATAAAATGAAGTGTGGTATTGGCGATGAAGATGCCGTATCCGTACCCGGTTGCATCGATGTTGTAATTTGATATCACATAGGGGTTGTCAGTAGAGCCGTTACCGGGCCAATCCCCAGCATCCGCTTGCTGATCGAATTCCACGTCGTTGTTTATCTTGATGGGGTCATGATCCTCCATGGGTATTTGTTGTTCTACAAAGGACGTTGAATTTCCTACAAAAACCATGTACTGCAAGGTGATCAAAATCAGCACGACCATCATGGTTGCCTGTTTATTCATGGGTATCACTTCGGTAGATACCGAATGACAACGGGTTGAAATTATTTAAGGGTATTGGATTCGATACTGTGCCCTTGTATCGGTCTATTCCTCGTCGTCGTTCACTTTCGTGTCTTCTTCCTGTGATACCTCGTCGGCAGTTTCTTCTGATATGTCTTCTTCCTGTATCTCCTCGTCGGCAGTATCTTCCGATATGTCTTCTTCCTGTGATCCCTCGTCGGCAGTTTCTTCCGAAGACTCTTCCGGTATCTCTTCTTCCAACGTTTCGTCCTCGCCCTTCTTCTCGTACACCTCGATGAAACGTATGCTATCCAACCCGAGTAATTTTCTGATGTCTCCCACCACCATGTACTTGGCGATATACCATGCCTGGTCGTACTTGCACACATCCGGTATGATCACATCCACGGAATCCTCCCTTATCTCCACCTTGAACTCCACATCGTCGTAGTCCTTCAACAGGATGGCCTTGACTATATCCTCGGGGGTTTCCGGGATATCGGTGATGATATAATCGTACTTTATGGTCCTACCCGCCAGGGGGTTGTTGAAGTCCACACGTACCCGACCCGAGGTGGCCTGGATTATGGTGCCAGTCCGGTTGTCGATATCAACCCTTCCGCCCTCGACGATATCGATACCCTTCCTGTCAAGTTCGCGACGGCTGAACAGTTCTATCTTACGGGGATCGCGTTGACCCGCGCCCTTTTCGGGTGGTACGGTGACGCTGCCCTTCTTTCCCGGTTCCGCATCCTTCAACGCCTCCTCGAAACCATCAGATATCTCTCCGCTATCGAACATGATAGGTTGTGGTCCGTAGTAGATGTTCTCCTCGAAAATATCTTCCTTCTCCGCCTTTATCCTGTCTGTAGTTCTGAAGAGTATTTCATCTCCACCTTCTTCGTCGGGCAGCATCCAAACGTCGTAATCAACGTAAACGAGGTTTTTGTTTTCCATTTAGGTACACCTATACCGTGGTAAAGAGGGCTTCTTTTTAACCTTTCTGTTTTCCGTTAAGCTTATCCACTACCGATAATATCGGTATATCATGGAATTCAAGATAACCACCATATTGACCGCTGATCAGTTGACCGACAAGGCATTTCTTAGGGCGTCGAAGAAGGAAAAAAGCGGTAAGAATCACACGGAGAAGACGCGGAATACCGTTACCGTGAAGCTGAACACGGTTTCCAAGACATTGGAGGCCACCATGAAAAGGTACGAAAGCGAATTTCCGTCCTTCGAGAACCTACCCCCCTTTTACCGTGAAGTGATCGACATAATGCTGGACACGGACAGGTTGAAAAAAAGCCTGGGGGCCCTTAACTGGGCCCGCCGCCGTGTCAAGAGAGTGCTTATGGAGGCGGCAAGAGAGGTTATCGCATCCTCCAACCCGGAAGACATGGAGAGGATACGTAAAAAAGCCTACGCCCGGACGGTGTCAATACTAAAGCAGATATCCCACGACCTCGAATTCCTCCAGGAAGCAAGGACCAAGATGAACCAGCTACCGGATATAAGTACGGACATACCTACCGCGGTGGTGGCGGGATACCCCAACGTGGGTAAATCTATGCTCGTATCCAAGATATCCACCGGAAGACCAAAGGTGGCGGTGTATCCCTTCACCACCCAGGAAGTCGGCATCGGCCACTTCATGGTGGAGGGGCTTAAATGCCAGCTGATAGATACCCCGGGGCTGCTGGATAGGCCGGCGGATGAGAGGAACGATATAGAAAGGCAGGCGGTGAACGCCCTGAGAACCCTGGCCGACATAATCATGATCGTTTTTGACCCCACGGGTACCTGCGGGTACCCCCCGGATGTCCAGGAGGCCCTGGCGGATGAGATAAAGGACTCCTTTGGTCATCTGGAGATAATGGAGGTGGAGAATAAATCGGATATGATGGAAGGAAACGGAGAAAGACTTAGGGTATCCGCCATGAGGGGTGATAACATGGATACGTTAGAGGAGCAACTTTACCACAGGATAAAACAGTTGTACAGAGAGAAGGCACCGGACATGTTTTAAGGTATGTAGTAGGATATCAGCAAGCTCATGATCAGTGCCGTTGTCAATACTGGCATCGTGGGGATCATCCTGGAGTGGCTGAATGTGTGTCTCAACCTTCTTTTGAACAGGAACACCGATAACACATAAATGCCCAGCAAGGCAAACATGGCGATGGGGGGTAGTACAGACATTGCGGCCATAAGGGCCAGCTTATCATCCCGGACGATGAAGAAAACGTCCTTGTACAGGAAGAATAGTGCCACCGCAGCTATCACACCCCACTTCAATACGGAGTATCGTATCCTGTAGGGTCTCAAAACCGTATCGTGGATGATGAAGCCCAGCAGGAAGATCAACCAAAGCTCGGACATGTCTCTGCGACCGGACCAGTTCATCATCTCCGAGAGAGACTTTACGGTAAAGGCACCCAGGAGGAAGAAGATACCGTAAAGCTGTATGTCCAAGAGTGTTATCCCTTCCATTTTACCTCAGCGCTCGGTCTTACGTTTGGAGGGTCTCGAGCGCTCCGCTCCTTTCCCTTTCTTTCTCAGACCGCGGGATTTCTTTCCAGATGATGTAAGCCCTCTGAACACCCTTCCCCTGTGGTGAGTGTCGCATATCCAGTTTATCTTCGGGTCGCTCTTGATCACGGGATGATGAGGGTCGACCATGATTATCTCGTAGTACTTGTACCGCCCGTCATCAGCTACCCAGTAAGAGTTCAACACTTCAAGGTTTGCGTATTTCTTCGCCGCTCTTTCCTCGATAATACGCTGAATGCTCTTACGGGGTGTGAGTTTTTTGAATCCCAGCCTTGTGGGACCTCTACCGCCCTTCGGTCTCGACCGCCTTCTGCCACCCCTTCTGACACGGCCCCTGACCACCACATAGCCCTGCTTCGCCTTGTAGCCCAGTTTCCTGGCCCTGTCCAGTCGTGTGGGTCTCTCGATACGTGAGTAATTCTTCTCACGCCTCCATTCCATGAGTCGTTCGATCCTCAGTTCGTTCACATATCCCTTTCTGGGTTGTTCCCAGGCTTCTTCTATGTACTTGTACATACTGCCTTTGTCCACAGACGTCTGTATATCGTCTTCCATTTCGTCTACCATGTTTACACATCCTTGTTTTTGGATTCACCCCTGAAGGGGGCACATCTCCTGCGGGTGTATTTCCCGCCGCTGTGATACATCTACCGCCATGTGGTATATATCTGTTTTCCCCAACGGACTCGGGTCGTATTCGCAAGCAAAGTGCGTATTCGAACAGTAAAAACCATATACACGTGAATACTTCGGATAACATCAACAGGTGTTAATGATGAGGAAAACAAAGATATGTGCAGTACTATTACTGCTTATTTTGGGGATATCCGCACTATCCGTAGGCGTTGTTTTTTCTATGGAGACGGCGGAAGATTATGACCGTGACGGAACATGGGTTCCGAGCAGGTCCGTTGAGCTGTCGGGTGATAGCGAACGGGTCCTTATTCGATACCTCAAACAGCAGAGTGATGAGATCGTAATACGATACAAGATGCCCGAACCCGTTTTGAACGAGGTGGCTTACCAAAGCAGGGATGACCAAATAGCTTATCGTGTAAGCTTCGGTAACAATGACCTTTTATCCCTCCCGGGAAGGCCGGAGATTCCGACGGTACCCGCCAGTATAGTGATACCCAGAGGGCATATGGTGGAGAGCGTAAGCATCGAGCCCGATGACGTGACTACCATGCCCGGTAACTATCTGCTTTCATACGCTGAAGAACCTTTACCTATCACGTGCGAGCCACCACAGGAGCCGTCCACTTTAAGGGACGAATCGGTGTACGGCTCGGACCATGTATATCCCTCTTCGGCATTTGAATACCATGGTATCCAGTACGGTATGGGTATCGCTGTGGCTCATATCAGTATTTATCCCGTTGAATACCTGCCCTTAAGCGGTGGACTACGATACTACCGAAAATTCACTTTACGGGTAAATACGGTACTAAACGACAACGCCGGTACCGATGTCAGAGTGGATATAGGACGTTTCGAAGATAGATTCGGTTCGTCGGTAGATAACCTGGGTGCCCTTGAAACCTACATTGACGGAGAGATAATGGGGCAATACCAGAATGTTATCGACCCCTTGCAGAGTTACTCGTATGTGTTTATCACAAGCGAGGCGGTGGCTAACGATGAAAGCGTGGACCCCACGGTTGACGACCTTATCACCCACAGGGTAGCTTCGGGATATACCAGCACCGTGGTTACCACGGAATACATATACGCAAACTACGGTGGAAGCAATAACTTCTATCGTGTTAGAAATTTCATAAAGGACGCTTACAACAACTGGGATACCCAATTCGTCACCCTGGGTGGCGATATCAATATCATACCGTATACAACGGTGTACGCCACCATGGGAAGTTATTCCGAGAACATCCCCACCGACCTACCGTTACAATGCCTCGACGGCGACACCTGGAACGAAGATTTCTATGCGGAGGTGATGATAGGTAGGATCAGCGGCAATAACGCAGGTGAGATATCGAACCAGATACACAAGATACTTAAGTACGAAACCGACCCGCAAAGCGAGAGCTACTTCCAGACTGGGCTTGGAGTGGGTGAAGAGCTGGACAGCAACACCTACGGTAAGGAAGCCATGCTGGAGCTGCAAACGTACTTCTCCGACGACTGGACATGGGACGGTCTCTACGACCTTGACGGAACATGGTATAAAAATGAGATCATAGACCTCATCAATACCAATTCGTTCAGCGTGATAAACCACCTGGGGCACAGCAATTGGAACTATAACATGAAGATGTCCAACGGCGACGAGAACAGCTTTACCAACACCAACTACATGTTCCTTAAATCCCAAGGTTGTATAGCAGGCGATTACGAGAGAGACTGCATAACCGAGCGTTTCACCACCCAGCGAAGTACAGGTGGCATGTTCGCTGCGGTGACGAACTCTCGCTCTGGCTGGTACCGCCCCGGAAATCCCACCGGCGGCCCCAGTCATCAGTTACATCGTTCGTTCTGGTATGGTGCATGGGACCTTGAGATGGATTATTTCAGCGAGTTCAACGAATATTCGCACAGGATGCATTACAGCACCTGGAGGTGGGATGTTCTTACCTCAAACTACTTCGGTTGTGCCGCCACTCGCTTCAGAGGTAAAGAGATACCCGGCGAACCACCCTCAGTTACAGTTACAAGACCGGATGGTGGTGAGAGCTTCGTCGCTGGTGAACTGGAAGATATAACATGGACCTCGGCTACCGGGGATGACCCCATCGACTATGTACAGCTGGCGTACAGTGTGAACAGCGGGACTTCGTGGACTGTTATAGCAACGGGATCGCCGGATACTGGAAGTTACTCATGGACGGTGCCCAACGAGAACAGCGACCAGTGCCTTGTGCGCGTACGAATCTTCGATACTATGGGTAGGATGGGAGAGGATGTGAGTGACGGTGTATTCACCATCGTAGGCACACCACCGGGACCACCCCATGATCTAGATGTTATGCACATCGGCACAATGGAGGTGTGGAACTGGCTATACAATCAAGCCCACCGTACCACACCTCCGGGTGCCACGGGTCTGGGGTCCGCAGGAACCTACTGGGGTGCCATGCGGGTAGAACTGGACGCTGATGAAGCCATCGGGATGGCATGTTACGTACTCCACCAACCCACATATATCGTGGGATATATCCATACCGACGGAGCAGGGGGCACTACTCCCGGCAGTCGGCTCGGCGAAACAGACCAGATCGATAACCCCGGGCCAGGTGAATGGGTCGAAATTCCCTTCCAGCAACCCGTGACCTTGACTGCGGGTCATTACTGGATAATTTTGGAAGTGCAACTTCCCGACGGCTCGACCAGGGGCCTCGGCAGGTACGACGGCCACGTGGACGATAACGCCTGGTTCAGTTTGGATTTCTCGTCGTGGAGTGAATTACAGGATTACGGCTTGATCTACAATCACGCCCTGGAGGTTTTAACCGTGGATTACGACGACACCGGCGATGACCACAACCTGGTAAACTGGGATGCAAGTCCAGACGATCCTACCGAGGTTTGTCACTACAATATCTATCGTTCGGAATTACAGGGTGGACCATGGGACGCGAGCACCCTCATAGATAGCGTATCTGCGGATGGCTCGACACAATATGCGTACACAGACCCCTTCAAGGGTATGGCCGACGAGATATACTGGTGGTACGTGGTACGTGCAGTGGGAAAGAACGGTCTGGAGGAGCAGAATACCGATGCTGTGCAGGAACCCGGCGCGCCGGCGGAGAGTTTTGATATACCCCTATATGCGGGAGGTGCCGCCGGGGGTTGGAACTTCGTGTCCTTCAATCTGGTACCCACGGATAGCTCGCTGGAAGCTATCCTCTCAGATATCGATGGTAACTACGATAGAGTTATGTATTACGATTCGGAAACCGGCCATTGGCTGACCTATGTGCCCGGTAGGCCTGATCACTTCAATAACTTGCACTCGTGGGATCACCGTATGGGCATATGGATACGCGTGACAACAACAGACACGTTGACCATCCACGGTACTGCACCTGTAAGCACCGATCTCACATTGTACCCCGGTTGGACAATGGTTAGTCTGCCCAGTGAGAGCACTGGCAATCACGGACTACCGGGAGAGATAGACGTTATAGGATACTTCGATGGTACAGCGGATCAAAATCTTGCGTACAGTTTCGATCCGGGCACTTTCGTGTTCGAACCCGGCCAAGGTTACTGGATACACAACCCCGACGATACCGCAGTTGTCTGGACCGTAGACTACTGACCACAAACCCCTTTTTTCTTTTTTTTCTATTATAGTGGAAGACATAACTCATGACTAATTCGTTATGTCCTCCACTGCTTCTGATGGAATTATGAAGTAATTCCATCGAGCGCAGGAACACGGTTCCTGCTTATCTACTGGAATTGCAAGGCAATTCCTATGACATCGGGAATGTGATTCCCGAAATGAGTTAAGGACATATCTAAATTACAGAAAGCATATGTCCTTAACTATAATCTTGACATTTTTCCATACAATACTTTAATACATCTACAAAGAGTAAGTACGGAATGTTTAATTACTAGTATCTCATCTCCATCATTATCCATATATAGGAGGAAAATAACCATGAAAAAAAGAACGACGATGGCTGTATTGTTAGCAATATTATTAGTGATTTCTGTTTTTGCTGCGGTGCCCGTTCTCTCTTCCCAAAACGAAGGAACGGATATCGTGTTGGTAAGGACAAGCGACAACAACGGATTAACGCACCTTGAAACTCCGGGAGTAAGCATATTGGAGATATACGACAACCATGCCCTCGTAGAGATAGATCCGGCTGTGATCCCCCAGCTGGAGAGAATGGGAATGTCCATACATATGATGGAGCATAGAACCACATTGTACATCAGAGATTACAAATTCGATGTTACCCTGGGCGAACCTGATATGCCCGAAGCATTGCGGGTGGACGGATACCCGCCCGGTGTGAAGGGCCAGTACATAGTGCACATGCTGGGCCCCATAGCCCGGGGTTGGCGGCCCGTGTTGGAAGACATGGGTGTCGAGGTGTTGAGCTACATACCCAACTACGCTTACCGTGTACGCATGACACCCCAACAGGCCGGAGATGTGTCCCGGCTATACTTTGTGGACTGGGTCGGATTCTACCATCCGTACTACAAACTTGAACACGGGCTGAGACCCGGGGTGATGGAAGTGGGCTTGGTACCCGGAGCCTACCCCGACAGTCTGGATCGAATAATCAACAATCATCTCGTACTATCCTTCGATGAGATCCACGAAGTGGGATACCATATCATGTTGAATACGAATTCAATGGAGCAGATACACGAACTTGCAAGGATGGACGATGTTTACTATATATTGAACTATGTAGAGCCCGAGCTCGAGGATGAGATGGCAACCCAGATAATAGGCGGAGGACTCTGGTACTTCGACGACGAAGACGATGATCCCACCACAGCTTATCGATTGCACGGTGACCACGGCTCGTATATGAATCAACTCGGCTACACCGGCGAAGGAGTGGTGGTCGCCATAGTGGATACCGGCCTCGGTGACGGAACTACACCCAGTGCCGGTCACCTGGATTTCACCGGTAGGGTGATCGGCGGATATGTCTTCGGCTGGGGGGGCTGGGGGGATAGCGGTACCCACGGTACCCACTGTGCTGGTTCGGTAGCGGGTGATACTTATAGCGGCACGGGAGTACTGTATTACAATGATTACTACGCGGCCCAGGGCTCCGCACCCGAAGCATCCCTATACCCCATCAGGGTGTTCGGTACCGGTGCCGATTTCCCCAGCGACCTTTTCAGAGTGGCTGAGGTGGCGAAACAGGAAGCGGATGCCTATATCCACTCCAATTCGTGGGGTGCGGCAACCGGCGGTGCCTACGGTACCAGGGAATCCGTATTCGACGCGGCAATCAGGGATGCTGACCGTGATACTCCTGGCAATCAACCCATTATAATCACCAAATCGGCGGGTAACAACGGACCGGGATACACGACCGTTACCAGCCCCGGAAACGCTAAGAATATCATCACTATCGGCGCGGTTTTAAATTACAATCCGAATCAAGGTGTGACCAATCCTGACACTGTGGCGAGCTTCAGCTCACGTGGCTGGTCCGCCGATAACCGCGTCAAACCCGATGTTACCGCACCAGGCAGTCAGATATATTCGACACATCCAGGTGGAGGATATTATGTCTCCTCCGGAACATCCATGGCGAACGCCGCAGTGGCGGGAGCGGCGGCGGTAACCGTCGAGTGGTACGAGGTGAATCACGGCAGCCGTCCAAGTCCTGCCATGGTGAAGGCACTGCTGATCAACACGGCCAACGATATGGACGATGACAACGGCAATACCGGGCCCATTCCAAACCGCGACGAAGGCTGGGGCATAGTAGACATATCCAAACTGGAACGCCCGTTGGATGATCCGATACCCTTCTATCTACATGACCAGGAACACATTTTCACCGAGAGTTTGCAGGAAAATCAACATTTAGTCATGTCCGATAGGGATGGCACTCCGTTGAAGTTCAGTCTGGTGTGGACGGACAAGGAAGCCCCTGCAACTACCGGTAGCGGTAGGGCGCTCATCAACGACCTTAACCTTGAAGTAACCTCTCCGGGAGGTCTGATCTACCGTGGAAACGCCTTCAGCGGCGGCTGGACACAGGCCGGCGCCGATACCATGTCTGACTTCGATTACAGCGGCGATGGTTGGGACGATACAAACAACGTCGAATGCGTGTACATACATCCCGACGACGTGGAGATCGGCCTCTACACCGTACGCATAGAGGCGCGTGTCATAGCCGATGATGCGGTGAACCTGGGGTATAACAGCCAGGACTACGCATTGGTAGTGTACAATGCAAAGGAGGAGATACCCGGCGAGCCACCGTCGGTAACCCTTACCAGACCCGATGGGGGCGAGGTATTCACCGCGGGCACATCGGAAGAGATAACATGGACTACTACCCCGGGGGACGACCCCGTTAACCACGTCCAGTTGGCCTACAGTGTGAACGCCGGCACTTCCTGGACGATTATCGCAACGGGATTACCCGACACCGGCAGTTACTCATGGACGGTACCCAACGAGCACAGCACCGAGTGTTTGGTACGTGTACGGGCCTTCGATACCCTGGGCCGTACGGGCCAAGACGAAAGCGTCGATGTGTTCACCATACAGGGAACACCCCCGGCACCTCCGGCGGATCTTGGGGTGGTGCATATGTCCGCACCTTACATGGAGGTGTTCGATGATTTTGAAGACGGTAACTACGACGGTTGGACGGTTTACGACGGTGTCTGGGATGCTTCACAAGGTTACCTGGAAGGCTACGGAAGTATATCCACACCTGCTATGATGGATGACGAACCCATGGAGGCATACGGCAGATGGGAATTCGACATACAGTTCACCGCAATAGGAAGCGGGAACCACATGCGGCTACACTTCATACAGACCGGTAACGCGGACGCCCGTTACTCGAGTGGTTACTATGTGTTTATCCGTGGTGATGATATGATACGGATATGGAGGTGGGACGATGGCGCTACACCGACAAACCCTGTGGTCTATGGAAGCTGGTCGCCCAGTACTGGAAACCGCCTCTTGGCGGTGGAGAGAGATACTGACGGAGCCTTCAGGATGTATATCGACGATGTGTTGATAGGTACGGGAACGGACAATCTGTACACTACAAACGAGTATATTGGATTCCGCCATACACAAGCACACAGGGTGCACGAGATAAGAGTGGCTGTCATGGGCGAAGATGACGAGCATAATCTGCTAACATGGGACGCCAGCCCCGATGATCCGGATGAGGTCGGCCACTACAACATATACCGTTCGGAAGAACGGAGCGGACCGTGGGACGAAACTACGTTGATCGATAGTGTATCCGCGGGTGGCTCTGATTCA
>JAFDTY010000031.1 GCA_019594055.1 Candidatus Haladaptatiplasma halalkaliphilum
ATGGTCGAACGCTGATTCCAAACTACTAGTTTTAGATTACCTCGGGGTACGTCCCCCTTAGTTTATTTTGTGAGCATACGTTCTATTAAATATGTGTGGCGCCGTATATAACACTCAAATTACCTCACTACGGATGGTACCCCTTTGAAAGGATCCAAAGAGAGTTGGACGGATATATTCAATTGCAATGTGTTAATGGAAGTTGGTGTGTAAGAAGATCAACAAGTGAATGGGATAAAGAACGGGGAAAGCCAAGAAAGATCTCCGAGCACCTAGGTGTGATCACGGAAGGAGGTATTTTCAAAAGTAAGACCCCCGGAAATGCGATAAGTGGAACAAGTAGGCAAATTTTTGAATATGGTAACGGTGCATTGGCTTATCATCTCGTCAAGGACATTGAAAGCATATTAGATTAGATCACCCCCTATTCCAAAGAGATAATTGCTTGTGCTATCATCAGGATGATAGATCCTAAGCCCTTGAGATTGCTTAGTTCTCTATGGGAAAAGTTGTTTCTTTCCAAGCAAATGAAGATAAGTCTTTCCTCGAAACATATTTCGTCCGTTTTACATGAAATAGGCACCAATGTTTCACTACATCATGACTTGTTCTCGGAACTTACGGAAAAAAACGATATCATCCTTTATGACTTAACAAAAGTGTTTACATACTCTGAAAACATTAATATTGCTGAAAAGGCATGGAATAGTAAAATTTTATTCCAGAATCAAATCGGTATACTTATGGCATTTTCATCGATCAATCATCTACCAATCGGGTTGGAAGTCTTTCCAGGTTCGATGAAAGAAACAAAAGCGATCAGAGATTTTCGTAACCGTATTCGACAAAAGGATGTTGGTTATATCTATGACAGAGGATTTACAGACTACGATCTTTTTCAAGAGCTGCGGAATGATGAAATACATTACGTAGCCCCACTAAAAAAGGATTCAACGTATATGGACTTTAGATGGGTGCGGTGGAAAAGACCTTTTCTGTATCAGGACCGAAATATCTTATGGGGTAGAAAAAAATCAGATTTAGGCTATGTTTACTTCTTTAACGATCCCGAGGTGAAAGGTGAACAGGAATCTACCCTTCTCGGTCATGTTAGAAACGATAAAATCACTCTTGACCGATTCGAAAAAAAGAAACAGGTGGCAGGGATGATCGGTATCATCTCTGATCTGGACAAAGATGGAATAGATATTTTCGATCTCTATAAAGGAAGAGAAGATATAGAGCTGGCATTCGATGCATTGAATAATGCGATTGATGCGGATAAGACATATCTTAGGAGTATGGATAGTATAAGAGGCTATTATTTCGTTTCTTTTGTAGCTCTCAGAATCTACTTCGGTATCCTAAAACGCTTGAGGGAGAAAGAGCTGACCAAAAAGATATCCGTGGACGAAGTACTGTTCGAGCTATCCAAAGTCATGAAGATACGGGAGAAAAACGGTAGAGAATACTTTGCAATGATTCCCAAACGAACAGAAAAAATAATGGGCCTGTTTCCCGAAGTTTTTAACCGAGCCAATTAACCTACATTGCCTTTTCATTCACCTATCAATGGAGAGACCTATGGTATAAAATGGAGAGTTACGGTAAGGGATGATGAAAGAACCTTTCTCCTTGAACGGATAAGTGATGTGGCTCTCTTTGATCCTAACCCATACTGTTTTATCGCCAATCCCGGATAGCGGGTTTAAAGATATCGCGTAACAATCGATATTGGAAAGGGAATGAACTCTATACCTCACTACGGATGGTACCCATCCAACGACCACAATATTATAATATCAGCATTTTGTTAAGAGTTTGAAGTGATCGAAGATGAAAGGTATTGAATCCCTAGTCGAAAAGGCGATGAAGTTCAAGGAAAAGGGCCTGAAGGAAAAGGAGATAGCAACAGAACTTAGTCTGTCTTTAGATACTGTAACCTGGCTTTTGACCAGGAACGTAAAGGATGAAGAGCCACCTGTCGACGTACAGATAGGATGGAGGTCCATAGGCGTATTCGGGGGTAGGATAGGCTTGTTGACCACCCTTATATCGGATATAATCCTCGAGGAGATGGATAAGACGGGGGGAGACTTCGATACCGTGGTAGGCGTTGCCATAAACGGTATACCCCTTGCAACCCTGATATCCGAAGAACTGGGGAAGGAATTGGCGTTATACCGTCCAAGGGAAACCGAACGCTCCGTAGGCGGAGGAACCTTGAGTTCCAACTATGCAGGCGTGGAAGGTAAAAGAGTGGTGATAGTGGACGATGTGATCAGCACGGGTGAGACCATGCAAGGGGCCATCACCGACCTAGAGGAGGAGGGTGCCGAGCCCGTCTTGTGCGTCGTAACGGTGAACAAAAACAACCATGACGATGTGGTGGGCGTACCATTACGCAGCCTGATCAGAGCAAGGGTCATCGGATAGGATACCCATGCACTGGGCAGACGTGGAAGCAGCTGTTTTGGGAGATACATCTCTCATAGCGACCGGCATCACCCCGTCTGGCCCCATCCATCTCGGGAACATGAGAGAGATACTGACTGGGGACGCTATACGCAGGGCCAAGGGGGGAACCAGACTTGTCTATATCGCAGATTCCATCGATCCATTGAGAAAGGTATATCCGTTCCTTACCGAGGATTACGAACGATATGTCAGGATGCCCTTGAACAAGATACCCTGCCCGTGCGGAGAGCATGAGAGCTACGCACACCACTACCTGGCACCCTTTTTTGAGTCCGTGGTACGTTTGGGGGTTGAGTGCCAAGTTCTTAACACCCACGAAATGTATGCCCAGGGTGATTACCAGGATGCCGTGAGAAAGCTCATGGATGACAGGGTGAGGGTGAGAGACATATTATCGTCGGTTTCAGGAAGGCAGTTGGAAGAAGATTGGTATCCCTACACACCCATATGCAATGAGTGTGGTAAGATGAATGCCGAGGTAACGGGATTCTCGGATCCCTATGTGGATTACCACTGTTCCTGTGGACACAGGGGTAAGGCGGATATAAGAACGGACGACGGAAAGCTTCCGTGGAGATGTGATTGGCCTGCAAGATGGTGGATGCTGGGTGTGGATTGCGAGCCTCTGGGTAAGGATCATGCCGCCGCCGGCGGTTCATGGGATACCGGTGTAAGGATAGTAAAAGAGATATTCCAAAGGGAACCACCCCACCCGGTGATATACGAGTGGATACAGATAAAAGGTATGGGTGCCATGTCATCATCCACGGGAATATCTGTCAAGGTGGAGGACATGCTGGATATCGTGGGACCCGAGGTGGTGAGATTCTTGCTGTACAAATACAAGCTTCAAACACACATAGATATGGACCCCGGTTTGGGAGTAATCGATGTGATGGACGAATATGATGCATGGGAATCCGCTTATTTTAATGGATCCATAGATGAAGATGGTGCCAGGGTTTATGACCTATCCCAGGTGAAGGATATTCCCAGGGAGAAGCCCTTCAGGGTTCCCTACAGGCATCTGGTCAATCTGGTGCAGATATACTCGGATGAAGATCATATATGGGAATCGGTAAAAGAGGAGCATTGCACCCCACATGACCGGGAACTTTTCCGGAATCGGCTAGAGCAGGTCCGCTGCTGGTTGGATAACTTTGCACCGGATATGGTCAAGTTCTCCATACAGACCTCGTTACCGGATATACCTATTTCAGAAGCGGAACTGGCGTTTTTAAAGAGCTATCTCGACCATATACAGGTGGAAGATGCATGGGCACCGGAATGGTTACATCAACTGGTACACGAGGTGGCCGAGAAGGAGGGGCTGTCCAAGGGAAAGGCCTTCGGGGTATTCTACAAGATATTCATAGGTAAACAAAGGGGCCCGAAACTGGGGCGATTCCTCGCACAACTGGACCGTGACTTCGTTATCGAAAGGTTGAAGGAAGCGTGTTACGATGGTTGATCTCGTTGCAATGCAACCCAATGCACTGTAACACATTACACCCAAAGATTCTTCGTTTTTTTACGATAATATGGTATGAACTTTTGGAGGATAGGACACATCTCGAAGTGGCGCCCATAATCGGAAACATTAGGGTTATGAGTTGGACATACGAAATAATCGCTAAATATCTGTACACAAAAGATTATATCGGGTCACCAGAGCTCTTCCACCCTCTTCAGGTCCCTCTCTGTGTGTCTGTCGAACAGTCTTTTCAGTTCGTTAAGTATGAACCCGCTGATCACCAAAAGTGAGCCGAGTATGATGAAGAGTAGGGTGAGCATACTGTAACCCACGGATAGGGCGTTCTCCGTTCTGGCGATGTGTATCACCCATGCCCCGGATATGAGTGCTATCAGCAGAAAGACCGCTCCAGTGAGACCGAAGAAGAACAGAGGGCGTCTCTCCACTATCATCATCACCAGTTTGTGAAGTACCCCTAAGCCGTGTTTCGTCGAGCCCTTGGTGTTTGCGTTCTTTATATTCTTGTACCTGCACGTTATGCGCACGTTCCTTACCACCAACCCCTTTTCGTGTGCCTCTGCCAGCATTTCCGACTCCACCGCGAAGTCGTCGTGGGTCAGATGTATCATCCTGATGGCCTTGCGGTTCAATGCCCGGAAACCGCTCTGGGTGTCCCTACCCTTGCCACCGATGGTGAAACGGTCGAGTACGTTCTTACCGATCTTTCTTATGAAGGGCATCTCGGTCATCTCTCCCCATCTGGTCCCGATGGTGATGTCCGCCCCGGGATTCATCAATCCTGAGAGCAAGTTTGGTATCTCGTAGGGGTTGTGCTGACCGTCACTGTCTATCAAAACCAGGTAGCGATAGAACTTCTTCTCGGCATAGTTAATTATGGTCCTGATGGCCGCTCCCTTTCCAAGATTGTGCTCATGCACCTCCACCACGGCTCCGTAGCTCCTCGCTATGGCCGCCGTCTCGTCCTTGGGGTGGGAACCGTCGTCCACCACCAGAACATCAAAGTCCATTTCCTTCTTCAGTTTTTCCAACTTCCACAGGAGACTACCTATGGCTATCTCCTCGTTGTAGGCGGGGATGCCCACCAGTATCGACCTTCCCTTTTGTGGTAAACGCATTTCCTTGATATCAGGTTGTTCTCCTTTCATTGGGCCTTCCCTTCGTGGAATACAACACGTATCTCTAGCTCCATAAATAATTTTCCCCTCATATATCATGCTTGTAGGCGAATACAAGGGTCACCGCTATGGTGGTAATGATGAATATCCATGGGTTCAGGAGCCATGTGAGTACCACCATACTGTAGAGTATGCTCCTCTGACCCATGGTGTATGACCTGTTACCGTTGACGAACAGTCTCTGGAGGTAACATGAGGGGGGTTCACCGGCGAGTGATTCCAGGCTCTCGGGTGAAGAACGTATGAGGAAGGTGATCTTGGTGAAGTTCCTCAGGGCCAGGAGGAAATTGAGCACGGAAAAAATCAACGTTAAGACCATGGCCCATACCGGTATCTCCATGTGATCCACAATTATGGGGAATTCGGGTATGGCTCCCACCATCCCCGCGAAACCGAACAGTATGCCCAGGAGTACGATGGCCGTTGTTGCCTGAAAGGTGAGGGCCATTATCAGGTTACGTATTTGGTGAACGCACAGAAGATGGTCCCCTTCATTGATAACGTTCTCGAACCAGGTGCCTATGCAATTCTGCATCCTGTTCCGCTTGGTGTCCCTTCCCGTGAATTCGGTGACGAAGAAGTAGAAGTAATGATAGCCGAAAAGGCACGCAATGTATACGGCGAGGGCAAACAGTGTGCGAGGGTCCATAAACCATGTAATACATCACAACATATTTATATGTTGACCCTGATGTACCTGCAAGGTGAGTATATGCAAGAAGAAGGATATAGACAGACAGGTGCCCCGGAACAGCAGCAGTGGGAACAACCTCAACAGCAGTGGGATCAGCCAAGGCAGCAACCCCAGCCTCAACAGCAAGATCTCTTCCAAGGGCTGACCAGTAACAAAACACTGGCAATGGTAGTTATGTTGGGTCTACTGATAATCATGGTAGGATCCATACTGCTGAATGCCACGAACTCCATAGACGACAGCAGACACGTTATAACCATGGGGAACATACTGAAGGACCTGGGTGTGTTCCTGGTGGCAGGGATAATGCTAATGGCTGCCTTCTACAGAGACGAATGGGACCGATGGTTCAGAGTGGCCGTGGCCGGCTTTGCCCTGGTGCTCATAGTATTGGGTTACTTCCCCATAAACGTGGAATTCGGTATGGGCATCGGCACCGGCGGAGGCATACCCTGGTAAACTCCCAAAACCCCTTTTTACTTTTTTTTTAAAACCTGTCCTTGAATAACCTGATAGCTATCTTGACCCCATCCCTGGTCTTCAGCTTTGACACACCCTTTCTATTCCTGTAGGTTATGGGCACCTCCGCCATCCCCTTGCGTGCAAGGAGGGCATGAAGGCCCGCTTCGATCTCGAAACCCCTTCCCCGGGGTTCCCTCTCCCCTAGGGCGCTTCTCTTGAACACCCTCATCCCCGTGCAGAGGTCACTTACCCTGACCCCGTAGAGTCCGTTGGCCAGGCCCGTGAGTATGCGGTTACCCAGCAGGTTCGTGGATGACATGGCCCCGGAAGATATCTTTCCCTTCAACCTGGAGCCCAGGACCATGGCATGACCGTTCCCCAGCACCCGCAGCATGTCGGGCATGGCCTCGGGGGGGTACGTGCCGTCCCCGTCCATGGTAAATATGTACTCACCGGTACTCTCCCGTATCCCCCTTCTCACGGCAGCGGCCTTCCCGCCCCTCTCCAGTATGACCTTGGCGCCTTCTTCCCGGGCGATCTTTCTCGTGGCGTCCCCGGAACCGCCGTCGATGACTAGGACCTCGAGCTCGTACCCCATATCGCTTATACGGGCGGACGGTATCTCACGCAAAACCTCTCCTATGCCCTCTTCCTCGTTCAGGGTCGGTATTATCAGGCTCACGGTGGTCATATACTTACCACACCTCATTCCAGGTAGTACATTATCTCCGCCCTGGTAAGGTCGGGTCTGTACTTACGAACTATCTCCACGAAACGTTCCTTCTGTGCCGAGGCCATGCTACCGTATATATCGTTGAAGAGGGCATCCTCTTCCATCTCCATTACCATTAGGCGTTTCTGTGATTCCGTCAGTTTGTGTTTTCCCCTCTTGGAGTACTCAAGACGCAGGTATCTCTCCAGTTCGGCCAGTACCTCGGTATAGTAGCCCACCTTCTTTGCCCTGTCCGGTCCAATGTTGCGCACCAGGCCGCACGAGCGGCAGTAGGGATGGGGGGCCAGGGTGGACTCCTTTCGCTCCTTTAGTATGGGTAGCCAGTCCTTGCCCTTTTTAAGATGCTCACATCGGATGCACGTATCCTCGTCAGATATCATTTTCTTCCCGGGGGATTCCGCATCCTCCATGCATGACTTTTAGATGTCATACCTATATATCTCTTTGGGTCAAGGTGAACACAATCATTAAATAATCAAGGCCTAATAATCAGTCCATGCAACGATTCGTCGAAAGGCTGGACAAAGAAGAGTTTCCCATCACCTACGAGGTCCCTTCACCCAGGGGCGGGAATGTAGGGGAATACATAAGTCGCATAGGAGCCCTTCCCTTCCTTGATGCCATCTCCGGGCTCAACGTATGCAACAACCCGGTGGGAAAGGTGCGGATAGATCCCGCTCCCTTCTCGGGCAGGATACTCAAGGAGCTCGACGTGGAGCCAATAGCACACCTCACATGCAGGGATACCACCCTTAGCGGGCTCCAAAAATGGCTCCTGGGTGCCGACAGTCTCGGTATCAGGAATCTCCTGGCCATGACCGGCGACTACGCCGTGGGCGATTACCCGGCCGAGGAGAAGATCGACACCATAAATTCACTGGAATTGATAACGGGTATCAAAAGGTATCTGAACAACGGAAAGTTGATGCCCGAACTATCCACCAGGCAGTCGAGGCAGAGGAACAGGTATCTCACTGAGCTGGAGATGCTGGAAAAGCCAACGGAGTTCAAGGTGGGGGGTGTGATGCTGCCCAGACGTACCGGAGAGATCGCCTACGCCACCAACAAGATACAGGCGGGAGTGGATTTTTTCCAGACCCAGATAACCTACGATGCTGCCGAATTGGTGGAAATGCTCACTGAGCTGGAGGATGTGACGGACAGGCATCCCCCCGTCCTGGTCAGCACGGCACCCTTCTCGACACCCGAGGAGATGGCTTTCCTGTCCGACAACGTGCCCCAGGTGAACATACCCCGGGAAGTGCAGACGAGACTCACAGGGGCAAGTGACTTTTCACGGGAATCCGTGCTCTTCGCCGTGGAGATGTACACGGATATAATCGACGGCGCCAGGGACGCCGGTCTTCGCACCAAGCTCGGTGCCCACATAATACCCATGAGATCCGAGAAAGTGGCCTGGCAGATATTGGAGGAGATATTGGAACTATGAGCCCCGAACTATACCCGTGGCCCGGCAGGTACGAGACGGGAGATCCCGGTTCCCCAGTGGCGGTGGTAACCCTGGACCACAGGTTCGATCTACCACCCCATAAAACCGCAATATGGGGGCCCATGAAGACCGAGAACTTGGGTATAGAGAAGGTGGTGGCCAATACTATCTCCAATCCCCGCATACGCTTTTTGATAGTGTGCGGCAAGGAGATAAGGGGTCACAAATCCGGTGCATCTCTGGTGTGCCTGTCACTCAACGGGATAGATGAGACCGGTCGTATAGTTGGTGCCCCGGGGGCGGTTCCCTACATCGAGAACATATCCCGGGAGGCGGTGGAACGTTTCCGTGATCAGGTTCAGGTTATCGACATGATAGGTACCACGGATAGCGAGGCAGTGTGCCGGGCCATAGAAAAGGCGCACCGTGATGATCCCGGTACCTACGGTGAGCCCTATATCGCCATAATCATGAGGGAAAAAAAGGTGTCGAAGCTGGAGGCCGACCTTGCCCTTCACGCCACCTTGAACGTGTCCCCGTGGGGCGACATATCACCCCTGGAGGTCGGTCAGGATGTTTAGCTATAGCAGAGAGCAGATGGTACACGAGCTCGGAGGTAAAAAGGTGGGCGGTCTACCCGGTGAACACCCTACCCTGATGGTGGGGTCTATCTTTTATCAGGGCCAGTTCAAAGACCCCCGGGGCTCGACGGATGCCGCTGCCGAGCTCATCGTACGGCAGGACGAGCTGGCGGAGATGGTGGGTCTCAACTCCATTGCGGACATCTTCGTGTACGAAGAACCCGAGATATCATGGAAGGTGGATTTTGCCCTTGACACCATAGACGGGTATTTTTCACTGGATATTCCCGATGGTAACGTACGCATAAAGGTCCTTGAGTATCTCGATGACCATGGCGGTCTTGACCGGTGTGTTTACAACAGTATCAACCTCGGGATAAGCGACCGGGAGAGGCGTGCCCTGGCCGAGCACACACCGTCGGCGGCGATACTGTTGGGTTACAATCCCCAGGATACCAGTGCCCAGGGGAGGCTGGATATGATCAGGGACGGAGGAGTGCTCCTGGACGAAGGGTTATTGAAGATATCCCATGACGCCGGCATCAAATATGCCCTGCTGGATACGGCCACCACTCCCTTCGGCGAGGGGGCGTCCGAGGCTCTCAGGGCGATACCGGTTTTCAAGAGCGAGTTCGGTCTTCCGGTGGGATGCGCCATGCACAATGCGGTGGAGGCGTGGTTATGGCTGGAGCGGTATGAGCGTCGGAAAGAGGTGATGCCCACGGTGGATGCCGCCATAGACGCCCTTCCCCTGATACTCGGTGCGGACTTCGTTTATTACGGGCCAATGGAGAACGCCCATGAGGAGTTCATCACCGTTGCCATGGTGGACAGGATCGTGGCGGAGGGTGCCGAATGCTATTTCGGTACGGAGATCCATGGAAGGCATCCCTACCACAAGGTGTGAGTTATTACAAAAATTATTTATCAACCTTATCTTTTGCATGCCTCATCTCGCCTGAACTGATATATCAGGCGGTGTGCGGATATACCCCTTTGTACAACGGAAATAAGGCGGCCGCGAATCGTTACAAAAAACTAGAAACAAAAGTGAAAATCGAAAGCGATTTTCACCTCACGGGGAACAAGTTCCCCGAAGTCGCAAAATGTAGAACATTTTGCTCCTCAAGCGGAATGGAAGATTCCGCGAAGTCGCAAATATTCGTTACAAAAACCTTAAGAAAAAATGAAAATCGAAAGCGATTTTCACCTCACGGGGAACAGGTTCCCCGAAGTCGCAAAAGTTCGTAAACTCATATTTGTCCCGTTTCGGAATCAAAGATTCCAAATGGTCGCAAAATGTGGAACATTTTGCTCCTCAAGCGGAATGAAAGATTCCCCGAAGTCGCAAAAGTTCGTTACACTCACTTTCGTCCTAGCGTGGAAAACTAGAGTTTTCCACTAAGTCGCAAAATCTCACTACGTTCCATTTTGCTCCCGTAGTGTAGTCCGGCCAATCATTTCGGCCTTTCGAGGCCTGATAAAGGTCAGAGATAGCCGAACACCCGGGTTCGAATCCCGGCGGGAGCATCTAAATCTTTACGAGCGGAGCGAGGAAAGGTTTAGAAAGGAGGAATACAAAGTATTCCTGCGCATTAAAATCCCATTTTAATGCGAGCCGAAGGATGAGAACCTCGGTTCGTGAGCAAAACATAGTTTTGCGAGCTGTTAGAATTGTGAGTTTTACGAACAATTCTGACTAGAATCCCGGCGGGAGCATCTAAATCTTTACGAGCGGAGCGAGGAAAGGTTTAGAAAGGAGGAATACAGAGTATTCCTGCACACTTATTTTTTATAAGCACGAGCCAGTGATTTGAATTACGCATCGAGAACCCAACGGAATCACCCTGGTCGTTTCCAGTAGATATCCCCATCAAGAACACCGCCGTCCTCACCACTCGCCCACTTCAACCTGTGCAGCCGATCCTAGACGAGGTGGGGCTAAACCCCTTTGGAACCCATTCCCCCATTTTTCACATAAAACACTCTCTTGGATGACCATAAGCCTTATATTCTTATATTTGATAACCTAATCTCCTCACGGCAGGTGAAACTTCCTGCCGGCAGTGTACAAAAGGGGACAAATAACATGTTAAAAGCTGAGATAAAAGCTGAGATACTGAGAGACCTTGTGGAGATCGTACAGACAATAGTGGACGAAGTCAAGATAAATGTAGATACGGACGGACTATCCCTGAAGGCAGTGGACCCCGCCCACGTGGCCATGGTCGACCTTCACCTTAACACCGATGCCTTTGCCAGTTATCAGGGAGAGGATACCGAGCTGGGTGTTACCCTGAACAAGATAGACCAGTTCCTGAGACTATCATCTCCGTCGGATATGATAACACTGGAACACGAAGACGATGATAACCGATTGGTGCTGAAGGTGAACAACATAACCCAGAAGATGCCACTGCTGGATACTGCTGGCATGACGGATCCCAGCGTACCCCAACTGGACCTTCCCATAAGCGTCAAGTTGCTGGGTAAACACCTACAAACCGGTGTTAAGGCGTCCCAGAATATCGCAGACCATATAGCCATATCCGCGGGACCCGAGGGTTTTGAGATATTTTCCGAGGAAGATGAGGATTCCGTCAGGCTCGCCCTTTCAAAGGATGATGTGGAGGAACTGGACGCCTCGGAAACCGTGCGCTCTCTTTTCGCCCTGGACTACTTCTCCAACATGATCAAATCCGTGGCAAGCAACACCATCGTGGAACTGGATCTAGGCCGTGATTATCCGGTAAAGGTAAAATTCGAATTCGCCGACGGAGAAGGCAAGGTTATGTTCCTGCTGGCACCCAGGATAGAGAGTAGCTGAGGTATTCAATACTCCGGAAAACTTAATAATATATTATATCTATTTGACCTTCAATAAGATGGGATGCAATGGCTTCGATAGCTGAGGAACTGGCGGAAAAACACAAGGAGATCTCCATAGGGGAATTCTTCGAAAGGAACAAACATATCCTGGGTTTCGACTCCTTGACCAAAGCCCTGGTGACCGCGGTCAAGGAGGGGGTAGATAACTCACTGGATGCCTGCGAGGAGGCGGGGATACTGCCTGACATAACAGTGGAGGTCAGATCAATCGGTGAACAGGAATACAGTGTTAGTGTGGAGGACAACGGTCCCGGCATACCCAAACGCAAGGTGGCCAACGTGTTCGCCAAGCTGCTCTACGGATCGAGATTTCACGATATCAGGCAGAGCAGGGGACAGCAGGGAATCGGGGTGTCAGCCGTGGTGATGTACGGGCAGCTGAGCACGGGTAAACCCACCCTTGTGAGGTCCAAGGTGATGGAGAAGGATTATGCCAACGAATTCAGGATAACCCTGGATACCAAGAACAACAAGCCCGATATCCTTTCACAGGAAGTGGTGCTCTGGGAGGGTAAGGCCCACGGCACCAGATTCGAAACCTGTATCGAGGGCCTGTTGAGAAGCGGCGAGCACTCGGTCTTCGAGTACCTAAAGAACACGGCCATCGTTAACCCCCATACCCAGATAACCTATGTGTCCGACGACGAGACCGTGGTTTTCAAGCGTGCCACCGACCAGCTCCCTCCCAAGACCAAATCGGTAAAACCCCACATAGAGGGTATCGAGTTGGGCACCTTCGTAAAGATGGCGAAGAGCACCGAACGACGCCGTCTCAGCTCTTTTCTGGTAAACGAGTTCAGCAGGATAAGTTATCGTACGGTGAAGGACATCTGCAAGGAGGCGGGTATCGGAGAAAGGACGAACCCTTCAGAAATGGACATACAGGACTGCAAGAAGTTATTGAAGGCAACGGCAAGGGTGAAGATAATGGCACCGGAAACCGACTGTCTTTCTCCCATCGGCAGCATGCTCATAAAGAAGGGGTTGAAGAACGTCCTCAAGGGATACCATCCGGAATTCTACGCCCCGCCCATAACCAGGGAGCCGTGCGTCTACTCGGGAAACCCCTTCCAGGTGGAGGTGGGTCTGGTTTTCGGGGGCGACCTGCCCTCGGAAGGTCCCGTGAGGGTGCTGAGGTACGCCAATCGCGTACCCTTGCTCTACAAAAAGAGCGCATGCGCAACCACCACTGCCATCAAGAACATCGACTGGCGGATCTACGGCCTGGAGCAAAGGGGTGGCAAGGGAATGCCTTCGGGACCCGCCATCATACTGGTTCACGTCGCATCCACCAGGGTTCCCTTCACCTCGGAGGCCAAGGACTCCATAGCCGATATACCCGAGGTGGTGGAAGAGATAGAGAAGGCACTACGTGAGTGCGCCAGGAACCTGAGAACTCATCTCAACAAGGGCAAGACGAGGGAAAAGATATCGGAGAAGTTCATGGTGGTGAAGGACATACTGCCCATGATAGCGGAGAAATCCGCGGCGATAGTGGGAAAGGAACCCCCGTCCCTTGAGAAGGTCATGACCAAGATAATGGGGGTCGTATACGTGGAGAACACTTTTGTTAAGAAGGACAAGATATGGGAGTCGACCATAAACATAAACAATTACACGCCCAGGAAGAGGAATATAGTGGTTTACATGGAGAAACCCTACCCCGACACCGAGCTCATCTTCTCGGACCCCGAACCCGTGTTCAACGGGGACCACCTGAGATGGGAGTTGAGCTCCATGGACCCGTCCGCATCCCGGACCATATGTTTCCGGTACAACGGAGACCTGGGTAAGGAGGACCTTTCGGGTATCGATGTGTACGTCGAGGGGGTTTCAGAGACGGAGTTGATAGGTGCGGACCCTCTCCCGGCTGACTGGGATATAGCCCTGGCCGAGATAGAGGGGGGTGAATAGGATGGAGGACAGGTACCAGATGGCATTCAGTAGACTGGAAGATATAGCCAGCCAGTTTTACGAGCAGCTGGAGAAGGGTAAGATACCCGAGATGAAGATCGCCACCAGGAGCAAGAACAATATCAAGTTCAACAAACGTTCCGGGGTATGGAAGCTGGGGAACTCCAAGAGCACACGCTCGGCAAAGAAGATGAGCGGAGCGGTCATGATACTCCGGACCCTGTACATGCTGGATTTTATACGTGAAATGATAGACACGGACAGGTCATCAACCCTCAGGGAGATGTACTACATATCCGAGGGATGGGACAAGGCGAAGTTCGGGGATCAGTCAGAATCGGACAGGCTGGCAGAGGACATGGAGATAGTTTCGGACTGTCTGAGGGAGGACTTCAAGCTGCGACCCGAGGAGGACGGTGCCAGGATAATAGGTGATATAGTGGTGGAGGAGAAGACACGCAAGGGTGATCTGAGAAAGCTGAACTGCCGGGATGACGTGGGCGATTCGGGCTACACCATCCCCTACAACGTGGAGAAGGACAAGGTCAATTTTTCCAAGGTTAATGTTGATTTCATCATAGCCATAGAGACGGGTGGTATGTTCGACAGGCTGGTGGAGAACGGCTTCGACGAGGAGGCGAACGCCCTGCTGGTACATCTCAAGGGGCAGCCCGCTCGCTCCACAAGAAGGTTGATCAAGCGCCTCAACGAGGAAAAGGGTTTGCCCGTGGTGGTCTTCACCGACGGTGACCCCTGGAGCTTCCGCATATTCGCCAGTATCGCATACGGTGCCATAAACAGCGCTCACCTATCGGAGCTGCTGGCCATCCCCTCTGCCGAGTACGTGGGTATCACCGCCAGCGATATAATGAACTACGACCTTCCCACGGATAAGCTCAGCCAGACGGACAGGGAAGCCCTTAAGCAGGAGCTGGAGGACCCTCGATTCAACACCAGGTTCTGGAAGAACGAGATAGAGACCATGCTGGCCATAAACAAGAAAGCGGAACAGCAGGCCCTGGCAAAGTACGGTCTCGAATACGTTACCGAGGTGTACCTCCCCGAGAAGCTCGGTGAACTGGGTATCATCTGAGTGTCAAACACCGTACCAGACGTGACCGCAAATGTTCCTCAGGGCCGATACCGCCGATAACGCCGCCAGATAACTTGTTCTGGGATTATCGGGAAAGGGTACGTTGATGCTCACACCCTTCAGTTCGCCGGACTCCCCCGACAGTAGTATGGTGTGAACATTGCTTCGGCACGAGGGATCGCATATCACCCTCACCTTTGTCCTTTCGAACCCAACCCCCGCCAGGCTGAGTGCGGCTGCCACATTGACATTCTTCGGGAACAACTTTACCGCCTGGGATGCGGGTCCCTGGAAGATCACCTTTTCCGTTTTCAGGCCTGCGAGGTCCATCTTACCTTCCTTCACAAAAACGGAGTCCATGAGACTCTCCGGAGGTTTTCTCGTCTCCAGTGTCACTTCCTCCACATGGACAAGTGAGGCTGATAACACAGCGTCCAGACCACAGAGTGCGCCGGTGGGTATGTATATCCGCCCGCCGTTACTCCTCGCAGTGCCGAAAAGTTCCTCACGGAAGTCATGGTCCACAAGGGCACCAACACTCATCAACATCAGGTCGGCACCATTTTCCAGCGCTCTTTTTCCGTATCGTTGTACGGCTTCCTGTGACGCTGCCTCTATCACCAGGTCCACCCCGGGAACGGCCCGGTCAAAATCCTTTATCGGCCGTGCCTTCTTCATGCCACGGGATATTCTTTCCACCGCGTTGGGGTGGTGGTCCAGTATGTAGAACTCCTCCACCGTGTCGAGTCGTTCGCATTCCCTGATTATCTCGCCCCCTATGGAGCCGGCACCTATTACAAGGATCCTCATGCAAGGTACATCTCCCGGGACGGTATAAAAGATTAGTGGATTACCGTGGAAGTGTGGGACCCGTCAGCCGATCATCCTGGCGAATATCCGTGTTATATCCTCAGCCCTGGCGGAGCCCCTTTTGAGAACGCCCTTGGTGGTCTTTATGCGGTATATCACCGCATTGTACCTGCCCACCTGTATCGGGTCGTTAACGTAGAACTCCTCTTCCGGCGGTACTTCCATGTGGTGGGATATGGTGTTTCTCCCTTTGTGGACCGCAACCTTCACCACCGCCCTGTCGAATCTCTTCGTCCAGATGGTGACGATATCCTGGGCCTGGGCGGAGGATACCCTTCTTTCCCTTGTCTCTATGGCGGTTATCTTAGTCCGGGAGCCATCCACCAGAAGCTCATCGTCAAGGTGGATCCATTCCTCGGGTAGGAGGGTCACCCTGGTCTTACTGGTGTCCTTCTTCCAGCTTATTATCAGGGGTACGTCTATGGCGGTCTTCTCACGTATTATCTTTTTCCTTGTGTGACCGCATTCCTTGCATTTTACCACGCCATCAACCATCACTTCATCCTTGGATGTACGGAATTCTCCTTTCAGTATCTTGTGGGTGGTTTCCCTGTCGCACATGGGGCAGATCAGGTTGTATGATCCCGGAACAGCCATTCTCTATCACCGTTCCTTCCATATCCCATGCGGTATATCAATCTTACTCCCTTAACCTGAACCCGCAGTCACATCTGTTCCCTTTGAGGGGTCGGGAGCACACGGGGCAGACCGCCTTTTCCATGAAATGCTCCACCCATGCCTCCCTTATCTCAGGGGTATCGGCCTTGTTTATGTTCTCGTATATGCGGTGAAGTTCACTGTTGGTCACAAGTTTTTTCAGATGGGTATGATCCTTTTCCACGGTCTTCGCCCCTTGACCCGTGATGTATCCCCTCATCAATAATGCCATAAACATACCACCGGCGAACCCCGCGAAGTGGGCGGCGTGGGCGATGTTACCGTGGGGGTCAAGGAGTGCGATACCTGTCTGCATCGCCACGAATACAACCACCGCCAGGTCCACCCGGACGGCGGGCATGAATATGGGCCCCAGGAACATGGGTATCCTGTCCCGGGGGTACAGATACACCATGGCACCCATGAGTCCCATCACCGCTCCGGATGCTCCCAGGTTCAACGTTCCGGAGCCCCAGTTGATGGAGTACTGCCCCAGGGTCGCTATAAGGCCCGTGGTGAAGAAAAGCATGGTAACACGGCCTTTTCCCACCCTGTCTTCCAGGGCGATGCCTATGAAGAAGAGGACCAGTATGTTACCCGCGATGTGCATGTAGTTGGCATGGAGGAACATGAGTGTGAGAAAGGTGTGGAGAGACTCCCCGGTCTGCAGATAAACGGCACGGCCCGCAAGGTCGTTGAAGACGGTCTCCCTCAACCCCGGATACCTGAACCCCGTTATGTTGACCAGCATGAATATCAGAAGGTTCACTATGACCAGTATCTGGGTCAAGTACACCTCGGTCTTCCAGGCCATGATAAGACCCCCGATGATCAGTGCGATCACCATGTAAGAGAGCCAATACATCCCACAGGTATACGGGAGGTGGGATTTAGTATTACTGCCCTAACCCGCTTTAATCAAGGCGGTGCATGACCCATCGCTTACCCTCCGCAATATTGATATATGCAATCCAACCTCGCCCTCTTTGGTGTCAGCATGGAAAGGAAGAAGAAAAAAGTTGTAATAATGGGCGCTGCGGGAAGAGATTTTCACAATTTTAATACGGTATTCAGGGATAATCCCGATTATTTCGTGGTCGCCTTCACGGCAAACCAGATCCCGGATATCGACGGCCGACGGTACCCGCCGTCACTTTCAGGTGACATGTATCCCCAGGGGATACCCATAGTTCACGAGAACGACCTCACGACCATAATTCAGGAAGAGAATGTGGACCAGGTGGTTTTCGCCTACAGTGATGTGACCCACGAGTACGTGATGCACAGGGCATCCGCCGCCCTCGCCCTAGGGGCGGATTTTGTGCTGCTGGGTAACGATTCCACCATGATCAAATCCAGAAAGCCCGTCATCTCGATCTGTGCCGTTAGGACGGGCTCCGGAAAGAGCCAGACTACCAGGAAGATATGCGAGTTGTTGATGGAAAAAGGTAGGAGGGTAAGTGCGATCCGACATCCCATGCCCTACGGTGACCTTGAGAAACAGGTGGTGCAGCGATTTGCGGAATACGATGACCTTGACAGACACGAATGCACCATCGAGGAGCGTGAAGAATACGAACCGTATATAGACCGGGGCATGGCCGTCTACGCGGGAGTCGATTATGGCAAGATACTGCTGGAGGCGGAGAATGAGTCCGATGTGATCGTATGGGACGGGGGAAACAATGACACCTCATTTTATCGGCCGGACCTCAGTATCGTCGTTCTAGACCCCCACCGTCTGGGCCATGAAACCACATACCATCCGGGAGAGACCAACCTGAGGATGGCGGATGTGTGCATAATCAACAAGTGCGATTCCGCGGATGAGGGACACATCGTACAGCTGAAAAATAATATACGTAAAGCGAACCCAAATGGGGTGATAATACGTGCCGAATCGCCCATAACAGTGGATAATCCCGATATGATCAGAGGCAAGAAAGTTTTGGTGGTGGAGGACGGACCCACCCTGACCCACGGAGAGATGGGATTCGGGGCGGGTCTACTTGCGGCGGAAAAGTACGGTGCCGAAAAGATAGTCGAACCCCGTGAATTCGCCATAAATTCAATAAAAGAGACCTTTTTGAAATATCCTCACATGAAGAAGGTATTACCTGCCATGGGATACGGTGAAAGGCAGGTAAAGGACCTGGAGGAGACCATAGAGCGATCGGAGTGCGATGTGGTGGTATCCGGCACCCCTATAGACCTTAGACGGATACTCAAGGTAAGCAAACCCCTTGTCCGGGTCACTTACGAGCTCCATGTGGAAAACGAGGACGAGTTGAGAGAACTACTAAAGGATTTCTGAGTTATCTAATCATCCATGGGCAGTTCTATCCAGAATCTGCTGCCCTTCCCCGGCGCCGATTCAACACCCGTACGACCCCCCATCCTCTCGACACCCTTTCTGACTATGGCAAGCCCGATACCCGTGCCGGGATAGGTCTCGCGACCATGGAGTCTTTCGAATATATCGAATATCCTCTCCGTGTCATTTTCATCCATACCTATCCCGTTATCCTCTATCCATAGACGGACCACGTGGTCTTCCTTTTCACCCTTGATGGTTATCACTGGTTTAGCTCCGGGTTCAACGAATTTGACGGCGTTGGATACAAGGTTCGTGACCATCTGTACCATGGTGGACCTGTGAGCCTTTACGGAAGGTAAAGGTCTCTCCACCAGTACCTCCGCTTCTACTTCTTCGATATCCTTTTCCAGATCACCCAGTACCTCTTGGATTATATGGTCCAGTTCCAGTTCCGAAAAGCTCAACTCCTTTGTGGTGATCCGGCTGTAGGCCAGAAGGTCTTGCATCAAGATGTTCATCCGTTCCGTAGCATCCACTATCCTTTTTGCGTAATCAATGGATTTTTCATCCAGTGATTCCCCGCAATCCTCCAGAATAGCACGGCTGAACCCCTCTATGGCCCTCAAGGGTGCCCTCAGATCGTGGGATGCTGAATAGGCAAAGGCCTTCAGCTCGGCGGTCCTTCTTTCCACCAATTCTTCCAGGTGACTTTGGTATAACTTCAACTCCTCCTCCGCTTTCTTGCGTTTTGTGATATCCACATTGAACTCCGCAACCAACCATTCACCATCCTCGTCCTTGTATGGTATGGTGTGGACCTCGATGTAACGTTCCTCATTCGGTAAATACTGTTCCGTAACAACGATCTCCTTGGTTTCTATTGCCTCCGGGACTCCGCAGTCGGGGCATGGTGTGTCCCGACCCATGTAGTAATCGTAACATTTTCGCCCCTCGGGTTCGCCGTATATCTCCTTCCAGGTCGGATCAACATATAGTATGTTATAGTCCGTATCCAGGACGTCGACGCTTGTTTTTGTGGCCCCCATGATGAAATGTAATCGTTTACGCTCCTCCTCCAGCGCCTCCTGGGCTTCCCTCCTCTCGGTTATGTCCCACCACGCACCGAACACCTCCTTGGTGCCATCCTCCAGGGTGACCAGTCGCTGCTCGTCGTGTATCCAGTGATATATGCCTTCCTTGTCACGGAATCTGTATTCGTGGGTCAACGCACCGTCTTCCGTCAATTTCATGAAACGGGCGTTTGCGTTCTCCACATCATCGGGGTGAAGGTGACTCAACCAATGATCAAACCTATCTATGAATTCATCATGCTCGAAACCGAGCATCTTATTTATATTTGAGCTGACATACGATATCATCGGTTTTCCGTCCATGAGAAGGTAGGAATAGATCACCGCAGGGGTGTGAGATACAAGGGTGTTCAGTCGTCTCTCGCTATCCCGCAAAGCCTCCCTGGATCTCCTCAGCCTGTCCATTGTGTCGGCTTTTATCAGGGCCAGCTCCGCCTGGCGTGCGAAGATGTCCATTTTCTTCACATCCTTTTCCGTGAACCTGAATCTCATTTTGTTAAGTGTAAGTACACCGATTACCTTTCCACCGTGTAACATGGGGGCGGATAGAACGGACTCATATTCATCATCCACCGGGTTGGTTCCGGGAATATGGACGGAGTACGGGTCCTCCTGGTCGAAGTTAAGATACATGGTTTTACCCGAACGGTAAACATTTCCAGATATGCCCTTGTCGAAAGGTATATCGTAGCCCATTATATCTAAACTGTACCTCTTGTGGTTGGAATAAATGGGCTTCAGTATTCCCCTCTCTTCATTGGCGATGTAGACAGTGCAGTCCGATGCATTCATGAGGGCTGTCGCCTGGTCGGCTATGATACGGATGATATTGTTGAATTTGTTCCCCTTCGCCAGGGAAAGTGTGGTCTCGTAAATACTCTGGTAGAATTGTTGCAATTCTTTGGTAGTTCGTTCGATCTTCTTTCTGCCGGATATATCTCGAATAACGATGAAATATCCTTTTTTCTCATCGAAGTTGATAACGGACGCATTGATCTCAACCTCAATACGTTTGTCATCCTTGCACAATAAAACGGTTTCATACACCCTTTTTCCATCAACATCTGACATGTGTTCATGATAGTTTTTCGATACCCTTGGTAGTTCATCCGGTGTGATATAAATGGCAAAGGGTGTTCCTATGATATCCTTGACATCATAGCCTAGTAGATGCGCAAGGCTGGGGTTCGCGTACTTGAATATACTATCCTGTATAACAGCTATACCGTCATAAACACGTTCTATAAGATTTCTGTACTTCTCCTCACTCTCAACCAATTTTTTTCGAGGTGTGACCGAATC